>DAIEHU010000295.1 GCA_027353395.1 Desulfobacteraceae bacterium | reverse complement strand
TGTGGTTTGCCGGGTTTTTTGTATGAAATCAGAATGCTTGATCTTGAGCGTGACGGTTTTCGCCTTGAGTCCGTGACGCCTGAGCTGCCGGCCCACATCCTCGGACTGTTCGAGCAGATGGCGCTTGAGCAGGGCCTTGTCCCTGGTATCCATCGCCAGGGTTTCCTCGCAGCTCGCGGATTTCACCGGCCGGTCGATCTTTACCGCTGACCGGTCAATCCCGTTTGCGAGTTCAAAAATCCGCTGGCCGAATTTCCCCAGCCGGTCCAGAAGCTGTTTCTCGGAATACGCCCCCACGTCCCCAAGGGTTTTAATGCCCATGCGTTCAAGGTTTTTTTCGGTATTTGCCCCCACGCCCGGCACTTTCCGTACCGGCAGGGCGGCAACAAAAACGGCGACTTCTTCCGGCGGGATAATGGTCAATCCGTCGGGCTTGTCCATGTCCGAGGCGATTTTTGCCAGAAATTTGAGGGGAGCGATTCCCACCGAACAGGTAAGGCCCACCGCTTCCCGGACTTTCTGCTTGATTTTCCACCCTATTTCCAAGGGTTCGCCGTGGATTTTTTCGCATCCGGTGATATCCACAAACGCCTCGTCAATGGAAACCGGCTCCACCAGCGGCGAAAACGATTCCAGAAGCGACATGATGATTTTTGACAGTTCCTGATAGCGATGTCTGCGGGGCGGCACAAAAATTCCCTGGGGGCATTTCCGCCGGGCCTGAAAAATGGGCATGGCGGAATAAACGCCGAATTTCCGGGCTTCATAGCTCGACGCGGCCACCACTCCCCGGCTGGTCCCGCCGCCCACAATCACGCATTTCCCGGCCAGTTCCGGATTGTCGAGCTGCTCCACCGATGCGAAAAAGGCGTCCATGTCAATATGGATAATCATTGGCATCACATGAAAACCGGTTAAATGAACATCTGATTATACTAGACTACCCCTAGTGATTCACTGATGATCAATTAGAATGTCATTCCATTCCACCTGTGCGAATATGGCAATCAAAATGAACTTGAACCGGAATGGTTGCTGTCACACATATATCGTAATAAACGGAACAGGGAGACATCCAATGCTACATTATGAAACTCACCTTTGCGGCCAGGATAAAGACTGGGTCATATTTGTTCACGGTCTGGGCGGAAATTCCAATATCTGGTATAAACAGACCGATGAATACAAAAAACATTTCAACACCCTCTTTGTTGACCTGTTCGGGCATGGCGGAACCGAAGAGCGCCTGGACGCCTACACCTTTGAAATACTGGCAAAAGGCGTGATCGAGGTCATGAACCACGCGAAAATCGATGCGGCCCATTTTGTTGGAATTTCACTAGGGTCTATCATTATCGACGCCGTCAGCCTCATCGCCCCGGAACGGATCAAGTCCATCGTCCTTGGCGGCGCGCCCCTGAGCTATGATTTCCGGGCCAAATTTCTCCTGCGGTCCGGCGCGGTCCTGAAACAGATAGTGCCTTATATGTGGCTTTACCGTCTGTTTGCGTTTATCATGATGCCCCGGAGGAACCATGCGACCTCCCGCAACGTATTTATCCGGGAAGCGAAAAAGCTGGGCGGACGCGAATTCCGGAAATGGTATAAACTGATGGGGACCCTGCTTCCTTTCTATCAGTCCTACCGGCTGCACGCGGCCAATACCATTCCCAAGCTGTATATATCCGGAGACGAGGACCATATGTTCCTGCCGTTTGTCATCCGGAATTACCTCCGGGAGCGTTTTTCATCCATTCACATCATTGAAAAATGCGGCCATGTCTGCAATATCGAACGGCACGGGGAATTCAACCGGGTGTCGCTCTATTACCTGAACAGCTACCCGAATCCGCCGATGCTGAAAAATGTTCCGGAAAAGTGCGCGGCGGGAAAAATTCCGCAGGAGCGGTGGGCGCTGCAATAATAAGTTCACATTCACATTAAATTTTTCAGGCATGCCTCTTTTTACAACGGGCATGCCTGATTTATTTTGAACCGGCAAAAAGTGGCGTATGTTTGAATTGCATCACGTCAAACAGCCCTTTATCGGTAAGTTTGAGTTCCGGGATCACGGGAAGCGCTAAAAATGACAGGGTCATGAACGGATCGGGGATGCGGGCGCCAAGGGCAAGGGCAGCGCGGATCAGGTCATCCATCTGATTTCTAACAGATTCAATTGGTTCCGTGGACATCAACCCGGCAATCGGCAGCGCCAGCCGGGCCAGTGTCCGTCCATCCGATACAACCGCAAGCCCGCCGTTCATTTCAATCACCCCCCGGACCGCGGCGATCATGTCATCATCCGTGACGCCGGCAACAATAATATTGTGGGAGTCATGGGCCACGCTCGACGCCAATGCGCCCTTTTTCAACCCGAATCCTGAGACAAACCCCTTGCCCACGTTGCCGGTCCCTTTGTGCCGTTCCACCACCGCCAGCTTTAAAATATCCCGTGCCGGGTCGGATACGGCAAACCCGTTTTCAATGGATGCGGCAGCCACCGTCTGACCGGTCACAATCTGGCCGGGGACCAAAGTCATGACCCGGATATTTTCCGTTTGCGCGGGAATGCCGAAATCAATGGAACCGGGTTTTACGTTCATGGTTGATGGATTGTCCAGTATCTCCTGCGCCTCCCTGCCCAACGTCATCCGCCCGTTCTCGGCCACCAGCCGCCCGCCAACGTACACCTGCTCCGCTTTAAATTGCCCCGGATTCGAAAACACCACCATATCCGCCTGCATGCCCGGCGCGATCGCGCCCAATTGGCGCAGCCCGAAATAGCGGGCCGGATTGAGGGTTCCGATGCGGATGGCGGTAACAGGGTCAATGCCGGATGAAATCGCCGTTCGGATCATGAAATCAATATGCCCCTGGCCGCAGATATCCTGCGGATGCCGGTCGTCCGTGCACCACATGAGCTGATGGGCGGTTTTTTCATTCACCAGAGGCAGCAACTCCCATAAATTTTTAGCCCCTGTTCCTTCCCGGATCATGATGTGCATGCCCTGGCGCAGTTTTTCCATGGCCTCGGAAACGCCCGTGCATTCATGGTCGCTGCCGATGCCCGCGGTCAGACAGGCATTCAGATTTTTGCCAGTCAACCCCGGCGCATGGCCGTCCACCGGCTTATGATGCGACAGGGCATCTAAAATTTTTTGAATAACGGCCTCGTCTCCGCCGATCAGCCCCGGAAAATTCATCATCTCACCCAGACCCACGATCCGCTCGTGATCCAAAAACGGCCTTAAACTTTTCGCATCAAGCACCGCCCCCGCTGTTTCCATCCCGGTTGCGGGCACGCACGACGGCAAGGTAAACCGCACGTTCATGGGAAGCGCTTCGCTTGCCGCGAGCATGTAATGAATGCCGGCCACCCCCATGACATTGGCGATTTCATGGGGGTCCGCCACCACAGTGGTGGTCCCCTTCGGCACCAC
>DAIEHU010000294.1 GCA_027353395.1 Desulfobacteraceae bacterium | reverse complement strand
GGGAAACGGCCTGCCCGGCCACCGGCCCTTTGGCGGGATAGAGTTTCAGCTTGCTCAACGCCCCCAGCAGGGCGCTGATGATGCGTTGAAACAGGATGGTATCCTGCGTGTTAAATCCCTGTGCGATGGATGTGGAAATTTCCGGTTCAAGCCTGTCAACCGGGCCGGCCGTATCCGGAATCGTTTTATCATCAGCCGGCTCTATTTTTTTATACCGCACCTGCCGGGGAATGACATATTGAAGCTGTTTTTCTTCGGTAAATGTTTTCCAGAATTGGGGCGTGATTTCCTTGGGTTCGATGCGGCAAATCCTTTCCAGCACTATTTTCAGCTCCGCCTCCGGCAATCCCTTGACAAAGGTCAGGCTGCCGAGTTGCAGCCGGTCCCAGAAATCAATGATGGTTTGCGCGATGGATTGAAAATTTCCCGCTTCCACCACCTGCCCGTTCATCATCAAATTTTTTTTCTCTGTAATGATGCTGAAGCGTCCGGTGTCTTCCAGCACTTTTTCCACCAGCTGCCTGAGCATATCAATGGACCCCGCCACGGATTTGCTTTCCGGCGGATACAGCCGGGTATTCCGGATGGCGATGAGAAGTGATTGCAGGAGTTTCGGAACAACCGCCCGGCTGGTCGCGGAAAGCGGCACATCCCCCAGAGCGGCTTCCCCCGGTCCCTCTTCATCCGCGCCGCCCGCCTGATACCGGACCACTTCATGGTCATTGAAAATCTGACGGTTCAAACCTTCCTGGAGGTCTTCATAGATCCTGGCCTTTTCCTGGTTTTCGGACCGCGTGTAATGATGGACCAGAAATGCGGCGGAAGGCAGCAGATGGTGCTGATAAAGTTTTTCCTGATAATTGCCGATCTGCTCATGAAGATTTTTTTTCTGGTCCGGGTTGATCCGGTCGTAGATCACGCTCTGGATGCGTTTGCTTAAAAACCGGATCGTTTCGTCGTTTTCAATAAAATCCGCCCGCACAATGCCCTGGTCCACGGCCCGGTTCAAAAAATCATGCACCAGAGCGGATTTTTCATCGGAAACACTGGTCAGCATGCTCAATGAAATGGACTCCCCAAAAGCGGAGGCGCAATCCAGAAACCGCTGGCTGCCGCTATCTAAAGCCAATAGTTTATCGTGAATGATTTCTTCAAGGGATTTCGGGAAATATCCTTTTTCCAGTTTAGTGACTTTCCAGCGCTGCCCCGACTGAACAATTTTCTGATCCGTGATCATTTTCCGCAAAATCGCTTCAATAAACAGCGGATTGCCTTGGGAGATACTTGCCAGCGCCTGGGATAACGGGTCGGGGAGCTCAATTCCGGGGAAAATGATATGAATATGTTTTTCAATCTCACTGGCGGAGAGCGGTGTCAGCCGGATGGTCTGAATGCCCAGAGTTTCGCTGTACGCCGAACGGAACAGAGACAGGGGAATGGCTTTGGGCTGGGATCTCCCGTCTTCGGCGGCTGTGGCGCAGACGAACATCACCACGGATTTTTCCATCATGATGATGCGGAGCAGATGCAGGGAGGCCGGATCGCTGTAATCCAGATCGTCAATCAGCAAGGCCAGACGCCCGCCGCCATCCGCCAGCGCGATAAAAAACCGGATAAACGACCGGAAAATGGCTTCCCGCCGCTGTTCATCCATTACCTTTACCGTGATATCCGTTTCTCCGATCTGGGGCAGAATACAGGCCAGATTCTCCAGATCGGATTCATCCATTTGCTCCAGTATCTCAATGCCTTTATCCTCCCGCTGGTTCATCAGGGCCATCACGATATAAGACATGAGGTAATAGGGACGAAATGATTCCTGCGGAATACCGGATGCCCGCACTGTATGGAACCCCGATTTATTCAGGTTCCGCTGAACCACATCCAGAAAACTGGTTTTACCGAAGCCCGCGGCCCCATCCACAACCACAAACCGGCTGATGCCGTTTTCAACGCTTTTTAAGGCCTGCGCCACTCCCTCAAACTGGGCTTTCCGGCCCACAATACTGGCGCTTTCCAGATATTGCACCGCCTGACGGGTGGCAATCCCGGCGTCCACACACTGGTTTCTCCCGGATGATTTCGCGTGGTGCAGGGCGTTTTTCGCTTGAGCGATCAGGCCGGTGGCGGTGGCGGCGTCATCCGGCGCGGTGGCGGCCCCGATGCTCAATGTAACCGGAATCTGAGTGCCGGCCTCGGATGAAAAAAACAGATTTTCCTGGGCCTGGGAAACCAGTTCCGACGCCAGAAGCAAGGCGCTCTGCTTTTTCATGCCCGGCATGAGGACCATGAACTCATCCCCGGCGCTTAAGACCGGGATGCCGTTTTTCCCGGAAATCTGCTTCAGGATGCCGGCCACATGCACCAGGGCCTGATCGCCGACGGAGCTTCCGTATTGCTCATTAATCCGCTTAAAATAATCGATATCCACCATCAGCAGGGAAACAGGATGCCCGCCGATGGCATCCCAGTTCACGGCGTATTTGAGATAATGCATTAAAAACCGGCGGTTTTTGAGCCCCGTCAAATAATCTTCCTGCATCAATGACGAGGGATCCCGCCCGACATTCTGAAGAAAATAAAGTAATTTTTGAAATTTTATTTATCTCCTCCTGGTTTAGAAGAATTTTGCATCATTAATACTTTATTCAAAGTGTTCAGGATATTATCATCCGATGGCCGCAATCGCAAGGCCGCCCGGAATTGCTGGACCGCCCGATCTATCTTTCCGGTATTCACATAGGCGATTCCCAGATTATAGCAGGCGTCCGCATAATCCGGATCGATGCGGACGGCCTGCTGATAATGCTGGATGGCTTCATCTGTCCGGCCCCTTTCCAATAAGGCGGACCCCATGTTATTATGGGCTTTTGCGTGATCCGGCTGGATCCTCAGCGTCTGTGTGTATTGTTCAACGGCCATGTCCAGCCGGCCCTGGTTTCTGTATGCATTGGCCAGATTGTAATGGGCGTCCGCATAACGTGGCCGGATTTGAAGAGATTTTAAATACTGGTCAGCGGCCAGGTCCAACCGGCCCTGCTTGCTTAGGGCCACGCCAAAATTATTGTGAATGACGGAATTAGTCCTTGTCACACGAAGCGTATGTTCAAAAAGCGTCCGGCTGTCCCGCCAGTATCCGGCCTGATGCCAGGCGAGAATCCACAAAACAAGAAGCGCCGCAACTGACAGAACCGGCAGGCCCGTTCTTTTCAGCCGGAAACGTGAAAATAATTCCGGAATTCCCCAGGCGATGATGATAAAGAGCCCGATCAACGGCAGATAGGTATACCGATCCGCCATGGACTGGGATCCCACCTGCACAATGCCGATAACCGGCATCAGGGTTCCAAGATACCACAGCCAGCCTACAATCAGGTAGGGACGTTTCCGGGCGGTCTGAAAGGACCAAAGCGTGACGGCAGCAAGCGATAGACCGGATACAGCGGGTTTCCACCAAGACAGATTGTTTGGGTAAGGATAAAGACAGGCCAGATTGATGGGGA
>DAIEHU010000293.1 GCA_027353395.1 Desulfobacteraceae bacterium | reverse complement strand
CTTATGTTCCGGCACTGCCGGTATCTGGTAATTCTTCCGTTTCACCAGATAATTGACCAGGGGTTTTCGCACGGCGTAGGCCAGCATATAGGCCACAGCCATCTGCACCGGCAATATCGCTTCCAGAAGCAGAAGACCGGTGACCGCCCCGAATTTGAGCCCCAGAAGAAACAGGAAGAGGCTCAACGGAACCCCTGCCAGAGGTAACAGAAGCATCATTCCGATAAACAGTTCCGGAGGCGTATTCTCATTGATTAGCGACGTAATCTGACGGAACAGACCGCTCGTGATGGTAAAATAGGCCGCCGCCGCTACCAGCGCGGCGATCCCTATCCCGATAATAATCCTGTATTTCCAGCGCATTCGCATTAACTGGATTCGCATTATTAAAATTCCCCTTTTTAATTTGACAGGTCTATGGCGTGTTTCCCGGTATCCGCGAAATGAAACGGCTGCGTGGTGAATTCGGCGACCACCGGCAGGTGATCGGAAAATCCTTTGCCAAGATGCCGGCCCCTTCCACGGCCTCCCCTTTGCCAGCGGTATATCCGGTTGTCTTTTGAACAAATAATCCGGGGCGAACACATGAAACGAATTATCCATATAATTCAATCCCTTGGTGTCATAAAGGCCTGCGGATACCAGAATGCTGTCCGGGGTGTTTTTCCGGCCCCCAAAAATCACCGACCAACGCTTGTCCTCCGGCACCTCCATCCACAGATTATAAAGATAACGGCCGTTTTTCCGGGTGGTGAGAAATGATTCATCGACCATCCGGCCATCAGCCAGCGTCCCAAGAATATGATTGATGCCGGTAATCCCCTGAGTGTCGTTCAACCGGTCAATACCTTTGAAGGTTTCATACTCATTATAATCCGAATTGAAATCACCGGTTAAAATATAATCAGCGTTGGGGTTCAGTCTTCCGATATCGTCCGATAAGGCCTTTGCATAGGTAATCCTCCGGCTCTCCGGACCGTTTTTGGATTTCCAGTGATTTACATAAAGAATCAGCAGGGCTCCGTCAATGTCAACTGTCAACTTTAAAATATTTCGTTCCTGATCATGCCCTGCTCTGATTTCCTCTTTTGAACGGATGGGATACCGGGAGAGAACCGCACATTTCACCGCTGTGGGCCGGCCATCCGCAATGGCGGAATAGGGATACGCCATTCCCATCCGGTTCAGTCCTTGCTGCAATAGCGCCAGGGCCTTGCCGGTTTCGATTTCCTGAAGCGCCAGAATATCCGCATCCAGATCCTTCAACACCCTGGCGATATTGTCAAATTTAATATCCATCACGGACTGGGTCCATCCACTGGGGCCATAAGGCGTATAATCATCATATTCCGTCCCATCCCGGTTCATATCAAAAAGGTTTTCAACATTATAGCTGGCGACGGTAAAAGAAACCGCTTTTCCCGGAACCGCGTGGCAAACGCCGAACCACCAGGGGAGTATAAAAAGGATTATTTTAACCAAACGCTTCATATGCGTATCTCTTTTTTTTTGAAACGATCATTTTTCCATCGGAGACTGCTTATCACAAGAAGCGTTAACTTCCAACATCCTTTCACTGCTATTTTAACTGAATTGAAGGCGCATGCCTGTCGATCCTCGCATGCCGTTTTATTCCTACTTCCTAAAAAGATTTCAAATTTCTATTGACACGAAAAATATTTATCATATATTGAAATAGTTATCAAATATGCCGAAAAAGTTAAAAAAACCTCACCAAAATTCGGTGGATATTTATGGATAAAGTACTCATCGTAGATAACGATATCGAGAATCTGAAAAAAATAGAAAACGGATTCAAAGAGCTGCATCATTTCAAACTTTTGACGGCCACAGACGGCAAAACAGCGATCGACATATTGCAGCAGACAAAAATCGCTGTCATGGTGGCCAGCATTAATCTCCCGGCGATTGACGGCGCTGACCTGGTGGCGTATATGACCAGGAACTTCGGCTCGATTCCATGCATCCTGATGGTTGAGGCGGGAAAGCCGAAACCCTGGTTTTTGGACCGGGCCGGCCATGAAGATATCCTTTATTATATTGAAAAGCCCATTGAATTCGGCGCACTGGCATCCGTCATATTTGTCGGACTCAACCTGAAAGATGAAGGTTTGACAATGAAAGGCATGACGCTCAAAAATTACCTCCCGGTAATGGCGCTCGCCAGAAAAACCTGCCAGCTTGAAGTGATCAGCGGCGGACAGAAAAAGGGCTTTATGTACTTCAGGGAAGGCGTTCTTTTAGATGCCGAATGCAACGGCAGCAGCGGCGATGCAGCGGCAAAGGATATGGCCCGGTGGGATGGAATCAGTATCTCCATATCCACGCTGTCCCCCAAAAACCACACCCAGCGCATTGAAACAAAACTCATGGAAATCGCTGGCGCCATCTGGCGGCAAAAATCAAAATCCCCTGTTTCTGAAAAACCGTCTCAGCCGATTCAACTCGTAGAACCCGTTCAGCCTGCCAGACCTCCCGGACCGGCAGGACTGTCGAAATTTCAGGAAGCCGTATCCCGGTATGCCGGCATTCTAAAAACCATCAAAGGGTATATGGGACTTGTCGTATTAAACCCCGGCGGCGATGTCCTTGCCATGGACAACGTCAATGAAACACTTGATATTAAATCATTTTCAAGTGAATTCAATGACCTTTTCGGCAAATGCAGCGTTTCCGTCAGCAAAAAGGGACTGGACCGCTGCACCGCCTTAACGGTGCACACCCAAAAAGTCGTCATCATCATGCTGACATCCGACGTCTACAAAGAAGGGAACTTCCGCTTTATCGGATTCATGGCGCCTGACGGAAACGGATATTACATGCAAACACAGCTCTCCAAAATCATTCCCCAGATACTTGGCGCCGCGTAATTTTTCAGGGCTTCCTCCACTGCTTTGTGAGATATAGCCCATACTGTCAGCGCCCGGGTCTCCCCAAATACCCCTGTTGCATCTTCTTTTTTTGGCTTTACACATAATCCCCTTCATGTTAAAGGCTCGTATGCTGAAATTACGGATACATTTTTATTGCTGAAAAGGCTGCCATGATCGAACTTATCGGGCATTTAGCGGATTTCATACTCCATATCGACATTCATTTAAAAGGTCTCTGCACCAGCTATGGGGCATGGGTGTATTTGATTTTGTTTATCATCATCTTCTGTGAGACCGGCCTTGTGGTCACGCCGCTTCTGCCCGGCGATTCCCTTCTCTTCGCCGCCGGCACCTTGTCCGTCCTGCCGGGTGGACTAGACGTCTGGCTGTTGCTCCTCTTAATTTCCTTCGCCGCCATCCTGGGAGATTCAGTCAACTATTCCATCGGCCATTATATCGGGCCGAAAGTCTTTTTCGCCGAGCCTGGACGGTTTTTAAACCGGGAATACCTTCTTCGTACCCACGCATTCTATGAAAAACACGGAGGCAAAACCATCATTATCGCCCGGTTTCTGCCCATCATCCGGACGTTCGCGCCTTTTGTGGCAGGCATCGGCAGCATGACCTATCC
>DAIEHU010000292.1 GCA_027353395.1 Desulfobacteraceae bacterium | reverse complement strand
CTGGTCGCATTTGCGTTTCGCCAGAAGATGAAGCTTGTTTCTGACGTTCCAGATAAAGGAAAGCGCGGCGTACAAGTCCCGGTATTCCTGAAAAGACATCACCCCCTGATATTCCAAATCCCGAATTTCCTTCACATCATGGGTGACCCCGGCGATCCACCGCAGGGTATGGTAATCCCGGAGCCCGCCATTTCCTTCTTTCAAATTCGGCTGAAGCAGAAAAGTGGAATCGCCAAAATCCTGATGCCGTTTCCCATTCCTTTCAATCAGCCAGTTGATCAATTTTTTGGAATGCCGGCTGCTGATCCGGCTGCTGATCTGATCCCTTAATTTTGAGAGCACGGATGAAATGCCGCATATAAACCGCGCATCCAGTATGGAAGTTAAAATTTCATAATCATCACGCGCCATGACGACGCACTCATCAATGGACCGGGTTGCGTAACCGACTTCCAGCTTGAGATCCCAGAGCGGATAAACCATTTCCCGGATCAATGCTTCCGCAGCCGGAGGAACCCGTTTTTGAAACACAAACAGCAAATCCACATCCGAATGCACGCACTGCTCCGACCGGCCATATCCGCCAAGAGCCACAATCGCATAAGGATTTTTTATAAAATCCATTTCCGGGCCCACGGCGCTGGATTCAAAGCAATTCTGAAAATACTGATCCAGCAGGAGGGCATGGCGCTCTATCACCCGGGGCGTCTCTTCCATAGTAGCCGGAGACTCGAACAGCGCAGACCGGGCCTGCGCCAGACGGGCCGCATACATCGCCGGAAGGGATTGGGAGGTTTTGTGGGCTAAATTCATTTTTCGCCTTGCGAATCGTTTCGTATTTTTAATGCAACGGATATGCCATTCTAAATAATTTAATTTTATTAAATTATTTAGAATGGTTAAATGATATACCGAATCAGCGCATCCGTAGTAAATCATACAAAATTGTAATAATAAAGGACAAAATTGTAAATCACCGGGATGTCTTTAATAATGGCATGAAAAAGGTCAGGCGGAATATCCGGCGGACCTTTTTTCATCATTTATGAGACTGGATAAATTACTGCAACCGGGACGATCAGGAACCGGTGGGATCATCAGAGTTGTCCGGCTTGGATGTGATCGACCGGTTCAGACGGCCAGATCCAAACCCTTCCAGATCGAGGCTGACATACAGGAATCCAATCTCCCGGAATGCCTTGATGACCCGGTGCCGGATGCCGGGAGCGCGCAAACGGTCCACGTCCCGGATAGAGACTTCAATTTTCGCAAGTTCACCGTAATGCCGGACCCGGCAGCCGCCGAACCCAAGGGCTCGTAAAAAAACTTCGGATGCGTCAATTACCTGAATTTTTTTTAAATCAATCGAATGACCATAGGGAATCCGGGTGGCCAGACACCCGGACGACGGCTTGTTCCAGGTCGGCAGCCCCATTTCACGAGACAAACGGCGGATGCCCTGTTTCGTAAATCCGGCTTCAAGCAGGGGGGCGTGGATGTTCAACTCCCGGGCCGCCTTCATGCCAGGACGGAAATCGCCGAGGTCATCCACATTGACACCGTGAGCCACATTCCGGATACCAAAATTTTCAGCGGCTTCGATGATTCGACTGAGAATAGCACGCTTGCACAGATAGCAGCGATTCGGAGGATTCGCCGTAAATTCCGGACTGGTCATCATTCCGGCGTCGATGATGACATGGCGGACATTCAGCCTTGCCGCAAAGGACCGGGCAAACGCAACCTCGGCACCTGGATGCAGCGGGGATGTTTCGGTTACGGCCAGCAGTTTATCCTTGTCTGAGATAGCGTTTGCAGCCACGGCCAGCAGAAAGGCGCTGTCAACACCGCCTGAAAACGCCACCGCCAGCGAGCCGATCTGTTTCAGCCATGCTTCGAATTTCTGTTTTTTAAGATGTGCTTCCTGCATATTATTCTCGCTTCAGCCGGAACCGGCGGCAAATACTGACGGTCACTGGCTGGTTAAAAAACTGTTTACAAAAAACCCCGGTTCTTATATAAATTTTTCTTTTAAGAAAATGAACTATTTTTGGTATTTATATCAAATCTCAAAAAACGGCAAAAGAGGTTTCCATGGGAAAAAAAAGTTTAACCAAATCCACCACAAAAAAGAAAAAAAGCACTGAAAAAAAACCTTCCAGCCAGGCCTCCGATATAGCGGTCGAGCCAGCCAAAGTACCAGAAGCAAAGGCCAAAGCAAAGACGCCAGCGGCTGTTGAAAAGAAAAAACCCGCTGCTAAAAGACCGGCGATCAAAACCCTGCTGAAAAAGGATTTCGGCGCATGGGTTCCGGCGGTGCTGTTTACTGTTTCACCGGACGCGGCATCCGCCGTCAACTATACAGATCCACCGTTTATTGATGAATCAGATCCGGCTAAAGCCAAAGCCATCCGGACGCTTTTATCAAAACAATTTGATGTGTCCGTCAGTGAAGAGCCAGCAGTATCCCTGAAACCAGCACCAACCCCAAAAAAGAAAGCTCCGGCGGCAAAAGAAGCAGCACCGGAATCTGAGGTTCCAGCAGAGAAACCGGTGGAAAAAAAGACGGAAAAAAAATCGCTTTCCATCTCTGAACTCTTAGCCCTGAAGTTCGAATCCTGGCAGCCTGAAAAGCGCTTCACGCCTGAAGTTGATTCGGCTCAGCAGCCGGTGTTCTCCGCCCCTCCTTTCGTGGATCCGGAAAATCTCGAGGATGCGGCAAGAATCAAAACATTGCTGACCCGGCAGTTTGACTTGTCTGTGGTGGAAGTCGTGGAAACCCCGGTTGCAGTCCGACCGGCCGAAAAAACCGAGACTCCGGTTGAGCAACCTGCCCCTGCGGCGAAGACTGCCGAACCGGTGGTGATGGAACCTGCAAAAACCGAAGAACCATCAAAGCCTCCGGTGGCGCCGATAGCTGTCAAGGAGCCGGAAAAGCCTACTGTTGCCGTTGAGTCGCCAGAACCGGTGGCAGGAAAAGCTGTGGAAGCACCTGCACCGGCACCAGTAGAACCGCCCAAGCCACCTGCCACTCCCCCCGAACCGTCAAAAAAAGAAAAAAAACAGGAACCGGAAAAGCCCAAAGCGGAAATAAAAAAAGAACCGGCCAAACCCGCCCCAAAATCATCAGCGGGAAAAGTGCCCGAATCGCCCGCGCCGATTGCGCCCCAAACAATTACTCCAAAACCCCAAACCATGAGCGGCCCCGTTAGACTGCTCATCGCCTGTATTGCCGGAGTTTTCGGATTGCTGATACTCGCAAGCGCCATGAACACAAAAAATTATTATCTAAAGCCCGCTGACCATGGGGTGGAAATCTGGCAGGGCACTTTTTCTCCCAAAGGCCGGCAAATGATAGTGAGCATCCCCGATGTCGCCGTCACCGAACCGGTCCAATCGGTTTACACCAAAAAACAGGCCTTTGCGCCCGCATTTGACTATTATATAAAGAAAGCTGACGCCCTCGCCGAAACAACAAAAGGGCAACCGGACTTTGAAAGCATTAAATCCAATCTTTATAACGCCATTCGGT
>DAIEHU010000291.1 GCA_027353395.1 Desulfobacteraceae bacterium | reverse complement strand
GGACCGGGTCGGAACCCATTTAAGCACCGAGTGGAGATCGATGGCGTATAGTTTCAGGTCGCCAATGGAATTTAAAAATTTCGGGATGCCGTGTTCGAGAATGGGATCGCAGAATTTCAGGTTGGAAGTATACTCGGAAATCGCTGCGGCGGTTGCGGAATTGATCATTCCAGAAAAAAACACCACGCGGCTGTTATTAAAATAATTATTCCCGAATGAATATTGCAGATGGCGGATGGTCCATTCATGCCCGACGCTTCGCAGGGAATCGCCGGTGGTGAAGGGCGTGGTTAGTTTGGCTGCCAGTTGATAGAGGGTTTGCGTATCCTTTTCCGCCATCTGTTTCGGGCCTAGGCTAAACGGAAACTGGATGGAGCCCAGCCCGATCATATCCGCCCGATTGTCCCACTGCTCCAGCAGATCCGCCATTTTCTCCAGGTTGCCGTCCGTTCCGATACGGATGATGCGAAAATTTTTGCCCATAAACCTTGGCGTAAACTCATAATCGTCTTTGCTGGGGCCTAAGCTGATATTTACGATGGTCTTCATCAAAGCCGTCCTTTCCATCAAAACCTGCCGGTATTATAAAAAAAATGAGTGGCGTCGCGCAGATACCGCCACAAAAAACTTTCGAAAAAGAGTATGATTTTGTATATTCGTGCATCCGGATGATGATGTCAAATACAAAGCCTATGCAAAAGCGTAAAGCCATGCGGATGGGCTTTTGTGGGAGAACAGGATTTGAATTGACAACATCAGACGGTTATTTTAATACACTCGTGATGTCAAAATTGTCGTCATGATGCGTCAATATAATATCATATAATACGGTCTTGTTTGGAGTGTTTGTTCATTATGCATGTTGATAAAACCGCTCATGAAATCAGCCGCTGCCCAGCCGATCCATGCTCAGGGATAACCATGGATGAATTTCTTGTGATGGCGAGGAAATTTCACGGGTATTTGGCTCCAGGTCTGGTGATCGGCGGATTTATGGTGGGTGCTGCTCAGTCCCGATTATCTCCCGGTATCCTGTATGACGCCATCAGCGAAACCGCTTATTGTCTGCCGGATGCCATTCAGCTTCTGACCCCTTGCACTATCGGCAACGGATGGCTGAAGATTTTAGATTTCGGGCGATACGCCCTCAGTCTGTATGACAAAACAACGGGAAAAGGCGTCCGGGTCAGCGTGGATTCGCAACTGATCAAAAATTGGCCCCTTATCCGGGAGTGGTTTTATAAGGAGAGACCCAAAAAGGAACAGGACACCGGCCGCCTGCTTCAGGATATTCTGGAAGCCGGGGCGGACTATTTCGCCGTCCGGGAAGTATCGGTGGACCCTGAGCATCGTAAACCCAGGCACAAGGGGGACATTGTAGATTGCAGCGTCTGCGGGGAGGCTTACCCGGCAAATCATGGCATTGTCTGCCGTTCCTGCCAGGGAGAAAATCTCCGCCGTCATTCCCTTCCGTCAGATTCGGATATGAAATCGCCCCTGTTGACATCGGTTCCCCTTCAGTACGCCATTGGCCGCAAGCTGTTGCATGATGTCACGGAAATCGTTCCCGGCGTTTCCAAGGGGCCGATTTTTCGCAAAGGGCATCTGGTTGACGAGGCGGATCTTTGCCGGTTGCAGAAAATCGGACGCAACTCCCTGTATGTCGAAGATGATGCGACGCCGGATGGGTTTGTGCATGAAAATGAAGCGGCCCGGCGGTTCGCCATGTCCCTTGCCGGTGAAGGGGTGGTCCATTCACTGGAGGCGGTGGAAGGAAAAATCACCCTGTTTGCGGGCCGGGGCGGGCTGCTTTTGGTGGACGCGGACAGTCTCCGGAGATTTAACCGGATTCCCGGCGTCATGGGCGCGTTCCGGAGAAATTTTACGGTGGTGAAAAAAGGGGACAAGCTGGGCGGCGCCCGCTCCATTCCCCTGTATCTTCCTGAATCGGACTGTAACCGCGCGGTGGCAGCGCTGGAAAACAGCCAGGTGATTCGGATCACGCCCATTACCCCGCTGGAGACGGGGATTCTTGTCACCGGCACCGAGGTGTTCAATGGTCTCATCAAGGACCGTTTTTCCGCCCTGATTTCAGCCAAGGTAAAGGCTTATGGATGCCAGGTGGCTGCATCTCTCATTGCGCCGGACGACGTGGAAGCCATACGGGACGGGGTTCTCAGTCTCATGGATGCTGGCGCACGCATGGTCATCACTACCGCAGGGCTGTCGGTGGACCCGGATGACGTGACCCGCCAGGGGCTGGTCATGGCGGGGGCGGCCGATATGCTTTATGGCGCCCCCATCCTGCCCGGCGCCATGATGCTTCTGGCAAGAATCGGAAACATTCCGGTCATGGGCGTTCCCGCATGCGCTCTTTTTTTCAACGCCACCAGTTTTGACCGGCTGCTGCCGCGCGCTTTGGCCGGGGTTCCCGTCACTCGTGATGACCTGGCTGAAATGGGACACGGGGCATTTTGTCTGGAATGTGAAACATGTCATTATCCCAATTGTTCCTTCGGGCAATAAATAGGTTGTAAAGGAGAAAAAGTGAACCATGAATATGATTCGGATGAAGATAGACAGCAAGGACGTCACCACTCAGGAAGGCTTTACCATTCTTGAGGCGGCGGCAGGCGCAGGCATAAAAATTCCAACGCTCTGCTATCATAAGGATTTGAGCCCAACCGGGGCTTGCGGTATGTGCGTTGTTGAAGTGGATGGCTATTCCGAGCCCGTGGCCGCTTGTAAAACGCCTGTCGCGGAGGGGATTTTGGTCATCACCCAGTCGGATCGCCTCTTGCATATGCGCAGGGAGGCGTTGCGGGCGATATTAATGCACCACCCTCTGGATTGCCCGGTTTGCGACAAGGCGGGCGCATGCATGCTTCAGAATCTGACTTATGAATACGGCATTACAGACATCCCATATCAAGGGCCCAGACGAAAATATACTTCCGCCTACCGGACGACTTTTATCGAACATTTTCCCGAACGTTGTATTTTATGTCTGCGTTGCGTCAATGCATGTAAGGAAATACAGGGTATCGGCGCCCTTTCTGTTGAAGAAGGAGAGGACGGGCCCCAGCTCGTCTTTAACGGGGATAAATGTGTTTCCTGCGGTCAGTGCGTGCAGGTGTGCCCCGTGGGCGGCATGCTCGAAAAGAAAACCAGCCACCGCTGGCGTTCCTGGGAAACAACCCAGATACGCACCACCTGTCCCTATTGCGCCGTCGGCTGTCAGCAAATGTTGCAGGTTAAGAATGGTAAAATTGTCCAGGTGACCGCCGCCGAGGATGGAGAACCGAATAAGGGCCGGTTGTGCGTCAAGGGAAGATACGGATTTGACTTTATTTATTCCGAGGACCGGCTGAAGACCCCGCTTATCCGGGAAAAGGATGGTTTCCGGGAGGCCTCCTGGGATGAAGCCCTCGATCTCGTGGCCGGCACCTTCCGGCGCATCATCGGCCAGCACGGTCCGGACGCCATCGCGGGCGTCAGTTGCGCCCGCAGTATCAATGAAGATTCGTACCAGATGCAAAAA
>DAIEHU010000290.1 GCA_027353395.1 Desulfobacteraceae bacterium | reverse complement strand
GTTGAGCATCAGCTTATCGGTGAGCGACCACTGATTGTTGATAAAAATCCCGGCGTTCTGCGTTTTGCTGTTTTTCCGAGGCCCCGCGGGATTGTCAGTGCGGACATAGTCCGTTGCCGCGTGATCAACCCCCATCTGAAACATGTGGCTGAGACCAAATGCGGTATAATATTTCACATAATTAAGACCCAGTTGCCGTGTATCGTCGGAAATCCTGTCTTTCTGATCATTACGGGGAATCTGAGGACTGAAACCCATGATATAGCGGTTATCCCTGGAAACATAGCCCCGGTTAAGGGTCAACTGCCCCCATTTTCCCAGGTTCATATCAATCCCCGCCTTGCCCCGCATCTCAGTGGATTCCCCGGCATCATCCGGATAATGGGTCCATACGCGCCGGGATCGGGAATTAATATTTTCAAACGGGACGGGGCCGGGCAGGCCGTATTTATCCTCATAATAGGTTCCCGAAAGCATGAGCGACAAGTGATCGTTGACAGGATAACGGGTGGCCGCGTTCATGTCTTTTTTCCTTAAAAATCCATTGTCCCGATAACCGTCTGAATTGTGATATCCGGCATTCAGGCTGAGATCAACATCCTTGACATTGCTTTCAAGCCCGGCCCGGCTGGTCAAGGTGTTGTCAGTTCCATAATCAGAATAAAGGGTGGCGGATGCGTGTTTTACTTTTTTCCGGGTAATGATATTGATGACGCCGCCCACCGCGCCGCTTCCATATACCACGGAGCCAGCCCCCCGAACAATTTCAATGCGCTCGATCTGTTCCACGGGAACCGTTGATATGGCCGGTGCGGATTGATCCGCGGCATTGAGCGGCAGACCATCCACCATCACAATGACATTGCTCGCCGCCGTATCGCCCATTCCCCGGATATCAATCACCGCCTGTTTGTCGTTTCCGGACTGGCTGCGAACCGTGACGCCCGCTTCTTTAGCCAGAATATCCATAATATTTTTACCGGCGGATTGTTCGATATCCGAACGGGTGATGACCGTCACGTGTTTCGGTATCTCTGGAATGGGCTCTTCGGTTTTGGTGGCTGTCACCACAATGGTGTCCAGCTCGTAAGCCTGGGCCGCAGGGTTTGAATCTTCTGCGGATGCGGTCCGGGGGGCGGAGATTCCCGCCCATCCGCAGAGACAAACAAAACACACCATATAAGGCATTATTTTTATAAATATTTTTTTTGTCATAAATTTCAGTGCATCTTTATTTTACCTGACCGAATTGATAAAACAGCCGCCTCCGCCCCCGCCGTTGCTGCTTTTGGTTTTGTTGAAATCATCCATGCAGAAATACGACGGGGTGTTCATGCCATATGTGCCGTTGTCGGTTGAGCTTAATGCAAAGGTCAGTTTTTTGACAGGGCCCAGCGCGCTCAAATCCACCCAGGTCCAAATATTGACGATGGCTTCGCCGTCCGCCAGTTTAAATTCAACTTTTCCAGTTTCCGCGCCGGCCGCGTTGATTCCGGTAATCGTCAGCATAAACCAGTCACCCGCCGCAAATTTTTTCGCAAAGCTGTCCCCATTTTTCATGGAATAGTAAGCGTAATTAGAATTGGTAAAATACGCGCCCGTCACCACCTGTTCGGCATCCAGCGTGATGGTTGGCGGAGCGGCCGCGAATGTGCTGCAATAGCCCACCGCATATGTCGCGCTGCCTTCAGCGCCGCTGCCAGGAATGGCGTTGTATTGGGCGGCGAATCCCTCGCTGGTCGTGCTGGTTAAATTGGCATACGCGAAACCATCCCAGGACGCATAGTCCTTATTATAACTGTTGCTGAATACGATTCCGTTGCTCGTAAAACCACCGGATCCATCAGAGCCGTTCCAGTAGCTTTCAGCGGCGAGATTTAAATCTTCAAAATCCACCGTTTGCGCACTGACCACGCCGACTGTTAAAAATATCATTGCCCATAAAAATCCCAAAATTTTGAACTGCCTCATCTCGCGCTCCTTAATTTGAAATTAATTGAAATGTATCTATAACCATCTGAAATAATATAAATTAAATTTATCTGCCGGCTGGCTTCCAATCATCCGGAGCCGCCATCAAACACAAAAAGGGAAATCTTAAAGATCACATCCATCTGATCCTAAGATTTCCCTTTTTTATCTCGGGTCGCATGACGGGCTTTCTCGCCTAGAGAATCCGGTCTATAAAACGCGTTCAAGCAGGTCTTCTGGCTTTCGGATCATCTTACTAACCGCGCCTTCCCGACAATCTCAACAGTGGCTTTTAGCGGCGTTCATCCCCAATTACAGCGGCGGGCCCGCCCCTGATTTTCACAGGGTTCCCTATTCTGCCTTTTCAGGCGCTTGAACAATTTTTATCGAACCATAAAAAGGCCGGGTTTAAATGTCAAGGAATAAATACCCGGCCTGTTGATCTGCTAAGGCGCTCCCTTTATTTTAAAAATCACCAGGGACCGCTGACCGCCCGAATCGGGCAGCATGTAATTTTCAAGCCTCAGGGGCAGGTTGTGCGCCCCTGTCTTATAAGCATCTGGCCTTATCGCATCTATTTCACTTTGGACTTCTTTTCCTTTCATGGCCATAATGACGCCGCCCGGTTTGATAAAGGGAAGAGCAAGCATCAGAAACCGGTCCAGAGCCGTGAACGCGCGGCTGATCACCACGTCAAAATGCCCGGCAAAATCCTTCCGCCCGGCCAGGTCTTCGACCCTTGCATGAATGGCGTCGATACCGTCCAGTTGCAGGGCGCGGATGACGTATTTTAAAAAATTGACTTTTTTCCGCACACTGTCCACCAGCGTCACCCTAAGATAGGGCATGAATATTTTCAGCGGTATGCCAGGAAATCCGCCTCCGCTGCCGATATCCAGCAGTGTAATATCGTGATCCGGCATCAGAGATTGCAGGTATTTTCCCGGAATCAATGAATCCAGAATGTGTTTTTCAGCCACTTCCGCCGGCGCCGTGATAGCGGTCAAATTGGTTTTTTCATTCCAGGCCAATAACTCGGCTGCGAATTTTCCCAGCAGCGCAAGCGCGGCATCATCAATGGGAATATCTGCGCCATCCGCCTGTCGCTTCACCAATTTCCGCCATTCGGCTGAACCAATGTCCATATTTGAGATCCTGTTTTTACGTTTTTTTGCGCTGAGGCTGCTTGTCTTCAAAGGATTCTGACACCTCTATCATTGACATTTCCAGCAGTTAATGACAATTTAAAAAGTCAGTAGCCAGCCATTTCAACCTGGGATGGAAATATTTTGATGAAAAACCAGATCACAGTCTCGATTCTGGGCACGCTCCCTCCTATCCGGGCCCTCAGCAGCTATTGTTTTGAGCTGACGCAAGCCCTTGCCCGGATATGTCAGGTTGAATTTATTTCTTTTAAAAAAATTTATCCCGCCTTTCTGTATCCTGGAGGCAAACCGGATGATGATGATACCTATCCGGAAATCCGGGAGTCCAACATTCGAATCCGAAGGCGGGTTGCCTGGTACAACCCGTTTTCATGGCTGACCGAAGGCTTGGCTGCAACCGGAGA
>DAIEHU010000028.1 GCA_027353395.1 Desulfobacteraceae bacterium | reverse complement strand
CTGTGCCTGCCGCTGTCTGCGATTGCAGCGGCGGAGAGCGATGCGCCGCCCGCGCTGGTGAATGCCAGCGACTTTTTAAAAAATCTCGACATTAACGGCGATCTGCGCATCCGTTATGAACACATCACGGCGGATACACCCAATGAAAATGAAGTGGACCGTATGCGCGGCCGGTTCCGTATGGGCATGAAATGGAACAACCCGGATGAAAACTGGAAAGTCGCCGCAGGGCTCGCCACCGGCGGACTGGATGGAACCTCCACCAACGCCACCTATTCCAACGATATGGTTTTTGAAAAAGGGGATATCCGGATGGATTATGCCTATGCGGAAAACAAGATGGACAAGTTCACCTTTCTGGCGGGTCAGATGAAAAACCCGTTTGAAACCACCTGGGCGCTGTGGAGCGATAATTTGAGGCCTGCCGGGTTTACCGCGAAAATTGACCTGAAACCCGCCTTTGTCACCGCTGGCTGGTATCAGGTAAGATACGTCGACAAAGATATTGCGGCCATGGAAGCCATTCAGGCCGGCGTCAAACTGGATGCGGCGACTGTTGCGGTTGCATTTTACAATTACGATCAGGTGAAAAAATACTTTGATTTTACAAAGCTCGGCATGGACCCTAACTACACCTACCAGATCATCGACTTTTACACCACCGGCGATATCAAAACCGATATGGCGAAATTCTCCCCCTATGCCCAGGTTTTTTACAATATGGGCGCCAAGGGAAAACCAGGCCAGAGCATCCTTGGCGGCAATCTGGACCCGGAAAAAGAAAATATGGGTTGGATTCTGGGAGTTGACACCGGCATTGACCGGTTTAAAATCGGGGTCGCCTATGCGGAAATAGAGGCGGACTCGGTTCAGCAGGGCATGAAAGATTCGGATTTCGGTAGCGCCCTGAATTCAACGGATGTGAAAGGATTTAGAGTCGGCCTGGGATATGCCCTGACCCAGCATTGCGCATTGAATACCACTGCGATGCTGTATAAGCCCATTAAAAGGGAACTGAGTCAGGACGCCAAAACCTATCAGGTGGATTTAAATTATAAATTCTGATACCGGCCCCGCACAAACCGGGATGATGCATAAGGAAGCGGCGCCATTGGCCCCGCTTCTTTTTTTTTCAAAGACCCATTGAAATAACGACGATTTCTCGCTTGACCACTAAGGACAGCGGAATTTGTTTTTTATTGCCCTTTGGTCCGGGCCTCTGATATGATTTCAGTAAAATAACGCGGGGAAACATATTCCTGCGTAAAATCAACGTATCAGGAGGGCAGGTATTATGAAGGCGCGACACGGCTTTTGCATATACATCATTACGGCAATAATGGGCCTGATTCCCGGCATCGCGGCAGGAGGGGACACCAATATCATCATCCGGCAGGACCAGGCTGGCTACGTTAATGGAGTCGATAAAATCGATGGATTTAACTACGAACTCCAGCAGCGGGAAAGAGAAAGCATGAAGCAGTGGAACATCCAGGAGTCCATGGGAGCGGTGAGGACGGGCGATGTCTATTTTAACAAGGGCGAAATTGGAGACGCAATATACTTTTATCAAATCGCCATCAAAATTGACCCCAACAACCCGGTGGCTCATGAAAAATACATTCATGCCAGAAAAATTGAAAAACAATCCACCAGCCCCCATTACTACCGGGCCATGGAGTATTACGGGAAAGGCATGCGGGAAAAGGCCATTGACGAGCTGGTCATTGAAATCAAGGAACACCCGGGCAACGAGGAAGCCCGAATGAAGCTCAATGAAATTGAAAGTGAATAGCCGGACTTGACCGAACGGATTGCGTCTTACCCCCATCAACCGGGGAACCCATCGCCATGCCGCGAAGTTTCGGCTAACGAAACATTTCTGATGAAGCCAATGGGGTCTCGCCCCATTTTCCAGGGTTTCGGAGATACCGATACCCTGGAAAACACCTGGTAAATAATACCCGCCCCGCCGCGGGGGCGACATTCTCAAAATCCCGAAAAATCCCTTGACAAAAAACGCTTTTAAATTTAAATGAATAAATAAACAATTTGTTCATTTATTCAATGTGAATCCAATATGAAACCCAGAGAAGATATTGAAACCATCTACCGCGTGGCGCTGTCGGTGTTTGCGGAATTCGGATACCCGAAAACCACCATGGCGGATGTCGCGGGCCGGCTGGGCATGACCAAGGGCAACCTTTACCTGTATGTCACAGACAAGAAGGACCTGTACCGCAAAACCGTATCCCAGGCCCTAACGGCCTGGCAGTTGAAAGTGCTGGAGGCGGTGGACGGAGAGACGGATGTGCGCCGGAAATTTTCCCTCATGTGTTTTAAGGCCGTGGAATATCTCTCCGGAGATATGCTGCTGCGTCAGGTTCTGGTGCGGGATCCGGACATTTTCCCCATGTTTCCGGCCAAAGACCCGTTTGGTGAAATCAACCGCAATTCCGTTGAACTCATCAAACGCATCCTGGAACAGGGAATTGCGGAAAAAGTTTTTCGCCCGGTGGACCCGGGCCGGGTGTCGGAAGCCGTGTTCATGATTTACAAAATGTTTATCATCCGGATGTATCTCAAAAGCGAAGACCAGTTGATCCATGAAATGTTTGAAGACACGGTGGATTTGTTCGCCCACGGCCTGTTTATCAATATATAAAAAGTAAGGAGAAGCCCAATGACCGAAAAAGTGAAATACCTGAGCCCGGAATGGCGGGATGAAGCCGAACGCCGCCTGAAAACTGAACTGCCGCCGGAACGGATGAATTTTGTCACCTCATCCATGAGTAATATTTACCAGAACTGCCCGCCGGATGGATCGGAAAAATACCTGTATTTCAAGTTTGAAGAGGGCCGGTTTGCGGAGCTGCTGATCGGCACGGGCGTATCTCCGAAGCCGGAATTCGCCGTCAGCGGAGATTATAAAACCTTTGCCAGCATCACCCGCGGCGAACTCAGCGCGCAAAAGGCCCTCATGACCCTGAAACTCAAGCTGAAAGGGAACATGGTCAAGGCGCTCAAGCTGGCTTCCCTGGCCGACCGGCTGAATAAGGTGCTGGCCACCATTCCCACCGAATACTAATAAAAGGAGACACGCATGACAAATACCTCCAATGACCCCTATTTTATCGACTTTCCAAAGCGCATTCAAAGTATTCAGGCCCAGATGCAGCGCGAAAACATTGATGTTTATTTGGGTTCCCGGCTGCGGACCCTTTCCTGGACCACCGACGCCTTTTTCCCATGGCGGAGCTTCATCGTGATACCAAAGGAGGGCCTGCCCACGGCCTTCACCTTTGTCATCGACGCGGCACGGGCCGCGGATGATTCCTGGCTGGATGAGGACCATGTGTTCGGGTTCGCCCCCATGGGGGGCCAGGATCAGATTGAGCAGATATCGGAATTCATCAAGGAAATATTAAATGGCAAAAAAAGCCGGATCGGCATTGAAAGCGGCATGTCCAACTATCTGCCCGAGGGGTGGCTGACCCATTATGAATACCAGCAATTCGCCGCGGCGCTCGCCGGTTGCGAACTGGTGAACGCACACACCATCATCGACCGGCTGGCCCTGATCAAGGATGCGGGAACCATCAACCGGTTCAAGGAAGCCTCCCGGATTGTGGATGTGGGGCACCATGCGGTGCTTGCAGCCATTCAAAACGGCGGATACAAGGGCATGACCGAAACCGGAATCGCTGGCATCGCGGCCCTGGCCATGCGGCGGGCGGGATCTGAGTGGGAATGGTCGTTTACCGGCGGCAATGAAATCGCGAGTGGCTACCGCACCGGATATGCGGGCGGCGCCTGCACCCCGGCGACCCGCAAGGAAATCAAGGCGGGCGAACCCTTGATGGTGGACATCCACGCCACATTCAAGCTCGGGTTGGGGGATCACTCCCACAATTATCTCATCGGTCCGGCGACAAAACGCCAGCGATGGCATGCGGACAATTTTGTCAGCATCGTGAAAAAAACCCTGGAAGCCTACCGGGCGGGCATCACGCCGTCGAAACTGGCTGAACGGATGATGGCGTTTGCGGAAACAGGGGGATTTGCGGATTACATGGTGCCTGGATTTGAACACGGCATCGGGATGCTGGGGGATGAATGGCGCATCGGACTAAACGACGGCCCCTTTCCCTTCTGGACCAACCCGGACCATATTTATCAGGAAAACGAGGTGCTGATCTGCGCCATGCAGTATGCATGCCCGGACGAAAGTATCGGGTTCCGGTATGAAAACCCGATTGTGCTGCACAAAGACCATTGCGAAGAAATGTCCAAATTCCCGCTGGGGATTGAGGAAATCAGTTAATCTGGCATTCAAATGAGGGCATTGGAATCAAATTTATGGGCGGATGACGCCATGGCAATCCGCTCCATGATCCTATTTATCCCGCGGAGACGCCGGGGCGCGGAGGGGGTGTTCCTTGAAAACATTATCCTCCGCGCCTTTGCTTCTCTGCCCGAATAATTTTTTTGCCGGTATTCGGGCATATTCATTTTTCGGTGTTTCCTTAACCCTTTTTCTTGGCCGCTTCCCATATCCGGTCCTTGTCCGCCATCGGCATGTCGGACAACCGGACGCCCTGCGACTTGGCGGCTTTTTCGATTTCATGAAACCGGCTGGCGAAGGTTTTATTGGTCCGCCGAAGGGCCGCTTCCGGGTCAACCTTCAGCCGTCTGGCCAGATTCACGACGCTGAATATCAAATCCCCGATTTCCGCTTCCATCCGGTCCTTATCGCTTGACCCGATAGCTTCCGCCACCTCCCGGACTTCTTCCCGGATTTTTTCCACCACATCCATCGGCTTTTCCCAGTCAAACCCCACCCGGCTAACAACAGATTGAATTTTTAATGCTTTCAGCAGGGCTGGAAGTTCATTGGGAATACCGGACAAGATGGATTCCCGCGCCGACTTGGTGCCTTCCTTTCGCTTGAGCTTCTCCCAGTTTTTGATCACCTCATCCGAGTCACGGACAGTGGCGTCCCCGAACACATGGGGGTGCCGGTAAATCAGTTTGTCGCACAATTCGTGAATCACTTCATCTAAGGTAAACAGGCCGTTGTCACTCGCGATGGCGCAGTGAAACACCACCTGCAAAAACACATCCCCCAGCTCTTCCCGCAGCACATCCACATCATCGCCTTCAATGGCGTCCGCCAGCTCATAAGTTTCCTCAATCAGGCACTTCATGATGCTCTTGTGGGTCTGCTCCATGTCCCAGGGGCACCCTCCCGGCCCGCGTAGGCGGTCCATAATTTCCATCAGTCGATCCAAGGCTTCCATCTTCTATCCTTTTGATAAGAACATACTGGTTGATAAGAAAATTTTAATGTTTTTTTAACCTTTTTTTTATCCTGCCTGCTGTACGCTGTCTGTCCAAATAACCAATTGGTATTGCTGGATTAATCTTAAACTCAGCAATGGTTATAAAACCCAATATTGCTATTGACAAAGCGCTATCAAATGATTAATTTTCCGGCCATATTGCAATCCACGGCATTTTGTCGCGAGTTGCCGTATAACTCCCCCAGAATCCCCCCCTTCACCGGGGGGGATTCAACCCGTTTATTGTTTAACCGCAATGAATCGTCCTATGCAATCAAATAAGCATACCCTGATCAATTTCAAAAAAACAAAATGGAGGAAAGATGAATGGCATGATTCATGTCGAGAACCTGACCAAATACTATGACGGCTTTTGCGCGGTGGATCAGATATCGATGGACATCCACAAAGGAGAGGTGCTGGGACTTCTTGGCCCCAACGGCGCCGGTAAAACCACGACGCTGAAGATGCTCACCGGATATTTCAAGCCCACCGCGGGCCACATCCGCGTCAAGGACTACACCATTGAAGACCATCCCCTGGAAATCAAGCGGATGATCGGATACCTGCCGGAATCGTCGCCGTTTTATAAAAACATGCTGGTGTACGATTACCTGGAATATGCCGCTAAAATCAAAGGCGTGGCCCCCGGCGACCGTCATTCCCGGCTCCGGTTTCTGGCGGATCTCTGCGGCCTTAACGACATCATGCACAAGGCCATCGGCGAGCTTTCCAAAGGCCTGAACCAGCGTGTGGGACTGGCCCACGCCATGATGAACGACCCGGAAATCCTGATTCTGGACGAGCCCACCCAGGGCCTGGACCCGAACCAGATTGTGGAAATCCGCAATATCATTAAAAAAATCGGGAAAGAAAAAACCATTATTTTCTCCACCCATATCCTGAGCGAAGCGGAAGCCACCTGCGACCGGATCATGATCATCAACAAGGGAAAAATCGTGGCGGACGGCGAGACAAAGGAGCTGAAAGCTTCAGCGGATAAAAAAACCGCCATCCACATAGCGCTCATCGGCCCGGACCTGGCCGCCGTTCAAAAGGAACTGCAAACCGTGAGCGGCATTGACAGCGTGGAAAAAATCAGCCAGACCGAAGACGGCGTGCTCACCGTCAATGCCTGGACCCGGTCCTCTGAAGACTTAAGGGAAAGCATCTACCGGAAAATCAAAACCACGGACTGGGTGATGGTTGAATTCCGGCAAGAAGTGAAAACCCTGGAAACCATATTTAGAGACCTGACCCGGCAGCCAAATTAAAGGAGATTCATCATGTGGCAATTCGCCCATATTCTCAAAAAAGAACTGAAAGATTATTTTATTTCGCCCATCGCATATATCGTAATTTCGATTTTCCTGATCATCACGGGATGGTTTTTCTTTTCCACCTTCTTTCTCTATGATCAGGCGAACATGCGAAGTTTTTTCGCGCTCCTGCCCATCATCTTCACCTTTGTCATCCCGGCCGTCACCATGCGGCTGTTTTCGGAAGAATTCAACATCGGTTCCTATGAAATCCTGCTGACCATGCCGGTGACCTTCGGGGATATCGTGTTCGGCAAATTCGCCGCGGGCCTCCTCATGACCGGGGCCATGCTCCTGCCCACGGTGGCGTATCCCATCGCCATCTCGTTTATCGGCGATCTGGACTGGGGGCCGGTGATCGGCGGCTATCTGGGCGCGCTGCTTCTAGGCGGCGCATTCGCGGCCGTGGGCGTTTTCGCGTCCGCCCTGACCCGCAACCAGATCATCGCTTTTATTCTGGGCTCGGCCATCTGCTTTATCCTCACATTGATCGATAAAATGCTGTTTTTCTTTCCCGAATCTCTTCTGAACGTCATCGAATACCTGGGGGCGGATTTTCATTTCCACAATATCTCAAAAGGCATTGTCGATTCACGGGATCTGATCTATTTCATCAGCGTGATTTTTCTCAGCCTGTACGCCACCCGCCTGGCGCTTCAGAACAAAAATTAAGGAGAGGATGATGAAAATGAGCTTTCAATCCGAAAAATATATTAAATTTATTATTTACACGGTGGCAGTCGTGCTGGTCAACCTTGCCGCCAGCACCCTGTTTTTCAGGTTCGATCTGACGGAAAACAAACTCTACTCCCTGTCGGACGCAAGCAAGGCCGCGGTGGCCAAACTTTCCGAGCCCCTCACCATCAATGTGTTCTTCACGGAAAACCTCCCGGCGCCGCACAACAGCACCCAGCGATATCTGCGGGACATGCTTGAAGAATACGCGCTTTATTCCAATAAATATTTTAATTACCGGTTCTATGATGTCAGCCCCCAGGATGAAGGCGGGGTCAGCGACAAGACCAAGGAGAACCAGAAACTCGCCGAAAATTACGGCATCCAGCCAGTGGAAATCCGGATGTTCGAAAAAGACGAGGTGAAATTTAAAAAAGCCTATATGGGCATGGTGCTGATTCAGGGAGATGTGATTGAACGGATTCCGGCCATCACGTCCACCGACGGGCTGGAATACAAACTGACCACCACCATTGATAAACTCAACAAAAAGATCTCCACTCTGGCGAATCTGCCGGAAAAAATCCATGTGAAGCTGTTCATGTCCTCATCCCTTGACGCGCTTGCGCCCATCATTGGCATCAAGGATCTTCCCTCCCTGCCGGAATCCGTCAAGCATGCGGTGGATAAACTCAATGCCGTCAATTACGGCAAACTGGTGTTTGAACGGGTTGATCCGGCCACGGACACGGCCATTGACGATTTGATCAAACAATACAATATCCGGGTTCTCCAGTGGCAGGACATCCCCGAACAGAACATTCGCGCGGGCAGGGGCGCCATCGGCCTGGTTTTGGATTACAAGAATAACAAAACCTATATGCAGGTCATGAACGTGATGCGCATCCCCATTATCGGCACCCGGTATGAACTCATCGACGGGAAAAGCCTGGAGGAAACCATCAATAAAAATATCGAATCCCTGATCGGCATCAATGAAGATGTGGGATATCTGGCGGACCACGGCACCCTTGCGCTGGCGAACCCCATGATGGGCATGCAGCAGCCCCAGGGAGAGGAGCCACTTCAAAACTTCCAGACACTGGTCAATGAAAATTACAATTTAAAACCCGTCATGCTGAAGGATGGCGGCCGGGTTCCGGAAAATTTGCGCTGCCTTATCATCGCCCAGCCCAAGGATAATTTCACCGATTATGAATTATACCAGATCGATCAGGCGCTCATGCGCGGAACCAATCTGGCTATTTTTACCGACGGATTGAAAGAAATCCCCCAGCCGCAACAGCAGCAGCAGTTCGCATTCAATATGGGCCCCACCTACCAGCCCCTTGCCACGGGCCTTGAAAAACTGCTGGACTATTACGGGGTGAGGGTCAAACCCGCATATATCTTGGATAAAAACTGTTTCAAACAGCAGCTGCCGCCCCAGGCCGGCGGCGGAGAACGGCCTATTTACTTCGCGCCCATCATCAAAAATGAGTTCATCAATCATGATCTTGATTTTATGAACAATATCAAAGGCATGGTCGCATTAAACGCTTCCCCGGTGCTGCTCGACAATGAAAAGATCAAAAATAACGGCCTCAAGGCCTTTACCCTGGCGGCGTCGTCAAATGAATCCTGGGAGATGAGCGGCCAGATCAATTTAAATCCCATGCTCATTCAACCACCGCGGTCTTCCGGCGTATTCAAGAGCATTCCGTTCGCCGCTTTGGTTGAAGGCGATTTCCCCAGTTATTTCAAGAACAAGGAAATCCCCAGGCCGGACGAGAAAGCGCCGGAAAAACCCGTGGCGGAAGAGGGAATCACGGATAAGGGCAACAACAAGGACAAAAAACCGGATACGGAAGCCGCCAAGATTCAAAGCAAGGACAGTTTCATCGCGACCGGAAAACCTGGAAAGATTTGCATTATCGGCTCTTCCGCGCTGCTGAAGGACAACCTTCTGGACACGGAAGGGACCAGCCCCAATGCCGCATTTATCCTGAACCTGATCGACACCCTCAACGGGCGGGACGGAATCGCGGCCATGCGCAGCAAGGTTCAGCAGTTTAACCCGCTTGAGGAAACGACGGCGAACGTTAAAAACGCCATCAAGATATTCAATATCGCGGGCCTGCCCATCATCATCGTTCTGTTCGGGCTGATTGTCTGGTGGCGGCGGAGCGCAAGACGGAAGAATATCCGGCTGATGTTTCAAAAATAACTACCAATAACGAGGTTTACCATGAAATCAAAAAAGGAATTTATTCTTCTGGGGCTTGTCATCATCGCTCTTGCGGCCTATATCACGGTCCGCAAGACAGACCGGACCCACTATGAACTGCCGGTGATCTCCCCCATCAAGGACAATGAGATCACATCTCTTGCGATCATAAAAGGCAAAGACGTCATTGATCTGAAAAAAGCCGACGACAAGTGGCTGATCCAGCCGGAAAAATTTCCGGCGGACACAGGCAAAATAAACGCCATGCTGAAAATCATACAAAATCTTACGGTGACCGCCCTGGTGTCCGAATCCCCAAGCGATAACCGGTATGATCTGGACCCGGAAAAACGGATCTCCGTGACCGCCTCAAAAGACGGCAAGCCGTTGCGGGTTTTCGACATCGGCAAGCCAGCGCCATCGGGCCGCCATACATTCATAAAATTACCCGGTGACACAAAGGTCTATCATGCCGGGGAAAATTTCAGGAACATGTTTGATCAAACCAAGGATCAATTACGGGACAAAGTCATCCTCACTGTCGAACGGAATCAGGTCAAACAGATTGATATCAAAGACAAAGACAATAAAACGCTTCTTGACCTGAAGCAGACGCCCGAAACGCCTGCCTCCGGGCCGGAAGAAAAACCGGACGCCAAAACACCCGCCGCGCCCGCGCCGCCCGCAAAAATGGCCTGGAAGGACGCGGATGGCAACCCGGTGAATGAATCGGAAATCAACAACCTGTTCAACAACCTGTCCCGGCTCCAGTGCCAGTCGTTTATCAATGGAAAGACCAAGGCGGATTTCACGAAACCGCTCTATACCGTCACGCTGACGGGCGCTAAAACCGTCACCCTGTCCGTATTTGATAAACTGAACAAGGAAGACGCGACCTATCCGGCCGTGTCATCGGAAAATGATTACCCGTTCATGCTGCCTGCGTACATGATGGACAGCATGGTGAAAAAAAAGGAAAATAACCCCAATCCCAATCCAGGGCCAAAAATGCAACCGAAATCAAACCCATAGCTTTCTCCCCATATCCAGTCCCGCGCCTTTCCGCGGGACTGGATATGGTTTTCACACCTGCCTGCTCCCGCCTTTCCGCTTGAAGCCGTTCTCCGAATCTGGTATTTTATTTTAAAATATCCCCGGACACCTCTCGGCAACCCTCAACGAAAGGTTTCAAAAATGACAGCCGCACCGCCTGCTTATTTCAAACACGTCATCCCGGCCATCATCGCATTCGCCATTCTATCAAGCACCGCCAGCCAGGCCAAGCCCGTGGCCGTGACGCTTTACCCGAATGACGCCAGAATCACGGAACAGACCGCTGTTTTGCTTTCGGCGGACGGGGATGCCGCCTATTCGGCCAGCTTTTTCCTGCCCATTAACGCCCTTAAAGACACGCTGACGGTCAATACCACGCCTTCCGACAACCTGTGGATCACGTCGGTCACAGTGGAGCCGGAAACCCTTCCGGTGGAAGACAAAATCAAGGAACTGAAGGGCCGGCTCAAGGAACTGAACCGGAAAAAAACCGAATGTGAAAACCGGATCAAGGCCAACACGGCCTGCGTCGCCTTCTGGCAGAATCAGGCAGATAACAAACCGGAAAAAATAGAGAACACCGAATCCCTGGAAAAACTCGGGGCGGCCATCAAGAAAGGCATGACCGAGGCAAGTGATGACATGTATAATGTGAGCGTTTCCCTTGAAGACATCGCCGAACAAATCCATACGGTTCAACAGCAACTGGATAAATTGACCGGTTCCGCCCAAAAACGGTGGGCGGCCAAGGTGTATCTGGCCGGGAAGACGGCAAGAAAAACCGGATCGCCGGTCGTCCTCACCATTTCCTACCATATCCGGAACTGCGGATGGCAGCCTTCTTACGCCCTTAACGCGCATCCGGACAAATCTTCCGTGGCCCTCAAATGGGTCGCCAACATCACCCAGGACACCGGCGCGGACTGGCAGGGAGTTGATCTGAAAATCGCCACGGCCCAGGCCGTAACCCAGCCGGAGCCGCCCGGTCTGCGAGACTGGATTATCCAGCCCCGGCAACCGGTTGCGCTTCAGAAAGCCCGCATGATGGAACAGACCATGCCCGCCGCCGCGGACAAGGGGGCGGTTGATGCTCTCATGGCCGGCGCGCCGCCCGCCCCCGAACGGGAAACCGGATATATTTTCGACACCTATGACCTGGGCCGCCAAACCATTACGGCAGGCGGAACGCGGCGCGTATTAATCCGGGAAATGGTTCTGAAATCGGATTTCAACTATCTGGTGCGCCCCCAAGAGACGCCCCAGGCGTTCCTCTTCGCAATATTTGAGGTCAAGGACAACGAATTCATTCCCCTTCCTGAAGGAGATGCCACCTATTTGATTGATTCGGCCTTTGTCGGCTCCCGTATGTTTTCCATGACGGACAAAACGCAAAAACTGTTCTTCGGCCCGGATCCCCAGGTGGATGTCAAACTGGACCTGCTTGAAAAGAAATCCGGTGAAAAAGGATTGTTATCTAATAAAAAAAGCTGGCAATGGGGCTGGAAAGTGACGGTCAATAACTTGAAACCCCACCCCATCCATGTGGTCATGGAAGATGCGTATCCCCAGATCCGCGACGAACGGATTAAATTAACGGAAAACTTCACCGGCATCACCCCGAAAAAGGAAGACAATCTCCTGAAATGGGCGTTTCCCGTGGCGGCGAAAACAAAAGTCACGGCTGATTACGGATTCACCATCACCTATCCGGATAACATGGATGTTTATCTGGGGGGGCGGTAACATATAAACGGAAAAACGGTCATTCATAAAAGGAACAACATGTTGAAAAAAATCAAAATCGGCGTGCTTATCAGCGGGTCAGGCACCAATATGGACGCCATCATCACCGCCTGCGAGGAAAAAAAAATAAACGGCGAGGTCGTGTTTGCGGGTTCCGACAGCCCGGCGGCCAAAGGCCTTGAAAAAGCCGCGAAGAAAGGCATCCCCACCTTTGTGGTGGATTATGCCACAATTATCCGGGATTTTAGGCAATCCCCGGAAAGCTTCCTGTTTCCAGACGATTTTGATTTGGAAGACATACGGATCAAGCAATCCATTGTCAGCCAAATGGCCCGCACGGACGAGGTTATCCGGTTTATTGAAACCCGGGCCATTGCCGAAGCCCGGATGCTCGACAACATGAAACCCTATCCCTTTGATCTCCTGATCCTGGCCGGTTTCATGCGCAACCTGACCCCGTATTTCATCGACCGGGTCAACGTGACCCCCGGACGTCCGCGCATCATGAACATCCACCCGGCCCTGCTCCCGGCGTTTCCCGGAACCGACGGCTACGGCGAAACCTTCCGGTACGGCTGCAAAGTCGGGGGCTGCACCGTCCATTTCATCGACTACGGCGAAGACTCCGGCCCCATCATCGGCCAGAAGTGCTTTGCCATCACCGAAACCGATACCTTAGACACCATCCGCCAAAAAGGCCTGGCCCTGGAGCACCAGCTCTATCCGGAATGCATCCAGCTCTTTGCCGAGGACCGGCTGGCGACGGTCACCATGACCTACACCGACGATCGCGGCAACCTGCGGCAGCGAAACATCGTCAAAATCGCGCAAATCCACTGACCGGATGGACGCACCATCCGGAACGATGAACGATTCAATACGCATCAACGCTGCTAACCGACTACGAAAAAAGGAAATCGCATCCTCATGGCCGCACCCGACCGGATTCGCCAACTGGTGGAAACCTTTCACAACAATCTGGAAAGCTACAAACGGGGAAATTACAACGAAACCCAAGTCAGGCTGGAGTTCATCAACCCGTTTTTCGAGGCTCTGGGCTGGGATATGAACAATACGGCGGGATACGCCGAGGCCTATAAGGATGTGATCCACGAGGACGCCATACGGATCGGCGGGGTCACAAAGGCCCCGGATTACTGTTTCCGCGTCGGCGGGGCGCGCAAGTTTTTCCTGGAGGCCAAAAAACCGTCCGTAAACATCCGGGAAAACATTTCCCCTGCGTTTCAGCTCCGCCGCTATGCCTGGAGCGCCAAGCTTTCTTTGAGCGTTCTCACGGATTTCGAGGAATTCGCGGTGTATGACTGCCGGGTCAAGCCGTCCAAAACCGACAATGCCTCCCATTCCCGGATCATGTATCTCCGCTACCCCGATTATATCAGCGACTGGGACCGGATCGCCGCCATCTTTTCAAAGCAGTCGATTTTAAAAGGCTCTTTCGACAAATACGCCGAAACCACGAAAGTCAAAAAAGGCACCACCGGAGTGGATGCCGCGTTTTTGCAGGAAATCGAGCGGTGGCGGGATCTGCTGGCCCGCAATATCGCCCTGCGCAACCCAGGGCTTTCCCAGCGGGAACTCAATTTCGCGGTCCAGCAGACCGTGGACCGCATCATCTTCCTGCGCATCTGCGAAGACCGGGGCATTGAAACATACGGCAGGCTTATGGAGTGCGGCGGCTCGCCTCCGCAAGATACGGCGGCAAGCCGCCGCACTCCATACAACAGCCTAACCGCTGGGGGAATTGTGTATCGCCGCCTCATTGAACTCTTTCGCAAGGCGGATGAAAAATACAATTCCGGCCTGTTTCACTTCGCGCCGGAAAAGGGCCGGGAAAGCGCCGATACCCTCACGCCCGGCGTCTTCATCGACGACAAGGCGCTGAAGGATATATTCAAAAATCTCTATTATCCGGACAGCCCCTATGAATTTTCCGTGCTTCCGGCGGACATCCTGGGTCAGGTGTATGAAAAATTCCTGGGCAAGATCATCACCCTCACCTCCGGCCATCAGGCCCGAATCGAGGAAAAACCCGAAGTCCGGAAAGCCGGGGGCGTGTATTATACCCCAACCTATATTGTTGATTATATTGTTAAAAACACTGTTGGCGCGCTGCTTTCAAACAAGAAGCCCGGCCCCAGGGCGGACAGACTGAAGATTCTCGATCCGGCCTGCGGGTCCGGCTCCTTTCTCATCGGGGCGTATCAATACCTGCTGGACTGGCGCCTCAGCCAATACTTGCGGGATGGCCCGGAAAAATGGGCCGCCGGTAAAACACCCCGTGTCTATCAGACCGGGGGAGGCGAATGGCGGCTCACCACTGGCGAACGCAAGCGGATTCTCCTGAACAGCATATTCGGCGTCGACATTGACCCCCAGGCCGTGGAGGTCACCAAGCTGTCCCTTCTGCTCAAGGTTCTGGAAGGCGAAACCGGGCAGAGCATCGGCAAGCAGATGCTGCTGTTTCAGGAGCGGGTTCTGCCGGATCTGGAGCGCAACATCAAGTGCGGCAATTCCCTGATCGGCCCGGATTATTACGAACTTCCCCTCCCCACCGCGGGAGCGGGCCACGCCCGCGAAATTGCCCGCGAAAAAGACGACGAGGAAATGTACCGGGTCAACGCCTTTGACTGGCATGCGGAATTTCCGGATATCATGAATGCGGGCGGGTTTGACGCGGTAATCGGGAATCCGCCGTATGTGAACATATCATCCAAATCTGAACAAAATTATTTTTTAATACATTATAACCATCAAAATTTTCAGCAAGATTTATATCTGCTATTTCTGGAGCGATATGAACTCCTCCTAAGAAAGAACGGCCTTTTGGGGGTTATTGTATCAAATACATGGCTCCAATCGGTTTTATTCAAAAACATAAGAAAATATCTTTCTACAACTTATTCATGGCAGCGCGTTTTGTATTTGCCGGAAAAAGTTTTTCAGGCTGTCGTTGATACCCATGCTCTCATTTTTAAAAAAGACCGACCAAGTTCACCCCACGGGGAACTCATTGTTGATATAAGGAAAAACGGAATTATTTCAGAGTTTCACCGTCTGGAACAATCGCATATTCCCCAAAACGGCGATGTGATAAATCTTGTGGTTTCACAGAAAAATCAGGAATTCTTCAAATGTCTGGCACAAAAATCCATCCCGCTTGCGTCTGTGTGCAAAATCTTCAATGGTGTTAAGCCGTTTGAAAAAGGCAAGGGCTTACCGCCGCAAGATGAAAAAATCATGAAAGAAAAGCCATTTGTTAGAACAGGAGAAAGGCCGGATGGGAACTGGTCGCCATTGCTCCGAGGCAGGCTGATTCAGCGGTATGTCAATTTGTGGGATAAGGATTACTGGATTCAATATGGCGAATGGCTGGCTGCTCCCCGTGATCCGAACATTTTTCAAGCCCCATTGAAAATCGCGGTACGCCAAACCGGGGATTCAATTATCGCTGCAATGGTTGAAGACGGTTTTATCATGAGAAACAATCTTCATATTTTATTGCCCAACAATGATGATTATAGTAAACGCATTAATTGATGCAGCATAAAGACGCTAATTGCTCATTCGGTTTTGCATGGTCCTTAAGATATTTT
>DAIEHU010000289.1 GCA_027353395.1 Desulfobacteraceae bacterium | reverse complement strand
TACGGTGATCGGTGATTGCGTTAATATCGCCGCAAGGCTTGAACAAATGGCCCTCGGCGGCGAGATTATTATCGGAGAACAGACGTTTCTGGAAAATTCCGGCCAGTTTACGATTGAGAGCCGGGGCGAAGTGTATGTCAAAAATAAAATGGAACCCGTGATCTGCTATAATGTGTTGCGGCGGTAAACCCATATTGTGATGTTTAGATGGAGGCGCCGCCGGGGTTGATCCCCATTAGCCGCAATATTTGTCTTTTTTCGTTTCAGTATGGACATGGCTTGACAAGGGAAGCGGAAAATTATATTTTCCCGACAGTACTGGCCGGTCAGTATTCATTTGTCGTTAAAGAAAATGCCCCGGTTTTTAAGTGGCATACAAATAAAACCCATTTGTGGAGCGAGGTGTTTCATGGCTGCACCATTACCGATTCAGATTACGGTTTCCCGGCAACTGGGAAGCGGCGGGTCGGAACTGGGACAACGTATTGCCTGCCGGTTGGGGTTCGCCCATCTGGATCGCCAGATTCTTCAGCATGCGGCTCGGGAACTGGACATGAGTGAATCCGAGCTGGCGAACCGGGAGGAACGCATTCAGAATTTCTGGGTGCGCGTGATGGAAACGTTTTCAACCGGCTGCTTTGAATACACGGTAAGCCCCCACCTGCCGCGGACTGTTTCGGATGATGCCCTGTTTGAGGCGGAACAGCGGGTGCTAAAGCACCTGGCCGCCAAGGGGCCATGCGTTATCGTCGGCCGTTGCGGTTTCCATTTGCTTGCCGGCCATACCCGGCTGCTGAAAGTTTTTGTCCATGCATCGCGTTCTTTTCGTATCGCGCGTATGATGAAATTTTATGGCGCCGCGAATAAAACCCAGGCGGAGCAGATGATGGATTCCACGGATCGGGACAGAGAACGCTTTATCGAACGGTATGCCGGAGTGTCATGGCATGATGCCCGCAATTACCATATTTCAATTGACATGTCTCTATCGGGGTTTGATGCGGCCGAGGAGATGATCGTCTCGCTTGTAAACCGGATTTCCGACCGGTCCTCAAATAATGACTCGGGAAGAGGATTATCGCCGTGCAGGTGATGGATGAACAGAAACGCATGAAAATTATTTCGGCGGCGGCCGGGCTGTTTGCTTCCCACCCTTTTCACAAGGTGCTGTTGAGTGATGTGGCTGAGGCTGCCGCAGTGGGTAAAGGAACCCTCTATCTTTATTTTGATAGCAAGGAAGACCTTTATCTCTCGGTGCTTTACAGTGGATTTTCCAGTCTGCTCGGCCATCTCCGGGAACAGGTGGACGAAAATCATGACCCAGCGGAAAACCTGGATATGATGATCCGGGAAACCATCTCTTTCGCCTATCAGAACCCCCATTTGTTCGAGGTGATGCGCACCATTCCAGGCTGGGAGGCCATCGACCGTTCCAAATGGGATGTTAAGCGCCGGGAATTGAAAAGCCTGATCGAATCCGTCATTCGCCAGGGAATCGCGGAAGGAATTTTTGCGGACTCCCATCCTGAATTTACCGCACGGTATATTCCTGGCTGTGTACGTGCCGTGCTGCTTGACGGCATCGAAACGATCGATCGTGAGATGCTGACCATGCATATTCTGCGGTTCGTCAGGACTGCCATCTCAGTCAGGGAGGGCGCGTGTTGAAACGGTTTCGGTGGAGATGGGCGCTGGTGCTGGCCCTTATGATCAGCGGATGCGCGGTGAAGCAGGACAAGGATGTGCGAATTTACCGGGACGTGCTTGATTCCGGAAAATCCGGGCCTGCTGTATCGTTTCATCCCGAGGATCCGCTGACGTTAAAGGCGGCCCTGGGGCTGGCCAATGCGCAAAATGAGCAACTGGCCATGTCCGGTGAAAATTATCTTCAAGCCTTGATTGACAAAGATCGCGCCCTGGCGGCCTTTCTGCCGGCGATTCATTTTGACGCCATATTCATGCATCAGAAAAAAACCGCTCTGGCCGCCGACAATCCCTTGATCGCCGCGCTTGCGCCCGAAACAACGGCTGATATGCCGCTTGCGGGTGATATGGACCTGCACCCGTTTCGCGATATACCGGCCCTACAGTCAGCCGGTTCCTCCGCAAAGATACAGCAGGCCAAGCTTCTGGATCATCAAGCGATTCTTCTGCTGGATGTGGCCGGCCTCTATTTTCAGGTGATGCGTTCGGAAAAACAGGTTCAGGTGTTGCGGCATTCGCTTGAAGTAGACAGGCGGCGTCTTGGTGACATCAGGATGAAAGAGGCATCAGGAGTAGCTCGGCCCGTGGATGTCGCGCTTTGTGAAGCGCAACTGGCCAAAACACGAAATATGCTGATAGCGGCCCAAGATGACGTCAAAAACAGCCGGGCGATGCTGGCTTTTTTAATCGGGGTGCCGGAATTAAGCGGACCGCTTGTGAACGGACTGACGGTTCCATCGACGGACTGGCGGACAGACGCCCTTCTGGAAATGGCTGACAAAAACCGGCAGGATCTGATAGTTGAGCAGGAAAGGGTGAAGGCTGCGGCGAATGCGCTGGAAGCGGCATGGGGTGAGTATTTTCCATCGGTTTCCCTTAACCTGACGCGCTATCTGTCCAGAGATACCGCACCTTCTGATGTTGACTGGACATCACTGATTCAGGTCCATGTCCCGATTTTTTCCGCTGGATTGATTCATGCGGATGTCCGCACGGCCTATTCCCGTCTTCGCCAGGCCCGGCTCGCTGAATCCTATGCCCGGCGTCAGGTGCTGAAGGATCTGCGGCTGGCTGTGGAGAATATCCAGGGGGATGACCAGCAAATGAATCAACTCCGCGTTCAGGTTGCGGCGGCCCGGGAAGGGGCGCGGCAGGCGGAGGCCGCGTTTAATGCCGGACTTGGAACACACCTTGAGAAGCTGATCGCCCAGGATGCGCTGCTTTCCGCCGAGCTGGACCTTTCCACCGCCCGGTATAATCGAAACATTGATTATGTGAGACTTCTGCGCGTGACAGGAGTATTGAATCCGGAACTTTCAGTTACGTTGTCATCGGATGAAAATAATTTTCATGACACAAGAAAATGAGTGAGAAATGACACAGACAACCCCGAACCCTGAGAATGAGATGCCATCAGACGAAATAAAGCCGGCATCGGTCCTCGATACCCCCTTGAAACCTCGCGGGCTCATACGCCGTCAAAAAATTATCCGGTGGACGGTGGCCGGGCTGGTGATACTGGCGCTGGCTCTTGGTATACGGTATTATATTCACGCTTTGTCTTATGAATCCACCGATGATGCATTTATTGATGGCCATATCGTTCCGATCAGCCCGCGGGTGGACGGACATGTGGCCAAGGTCCATGTCAGAGACAACCAGCGCGTCAAGGCAGGCGATCTGCTGGCCGATCTGGATCCGTGTGATTTTCAGGCCCGGCTGGATGCCGCTGATGCGGCCCTTGAAGCGGCGAAAGCCAGCGACCGGGCGCGCAATATCGCGGTGGAATTGACCCGGATTACCGCCACGGCAGGACTGGATGGAGCCAGGGAAAGCGTGAAGGCCGCAAAAGCAGCGGTCCAAAAAG
>DAIEHU010000288.1 GCA_027353395.1 Desulfobacteraceae bacterium | reverse complement strand
CAATTGCTGGGATAATGCGGTGGCAGAAAGTTTTTTTGGCAGCTTGAAGACCGAGAGAGTCTTTTTTTCAAGTTATGCGACCCGAGAGGAAGCCAGGAGAGATATCGTTGATTACATTGAGATGTTTTACAACAGCAACAGGCGTCATTCCTATCTGGGGTATGTCAGCCCAAAAAAGTTTGAGGAATTGTGGCTTCAAAAAAAAGCCGCTTAACAAAAGTGTCCATTTTTGCTTGACCAGGTCAGTAATACGGTCCAGGAATTACAGCAAGCAATCAACTCCTTGGATCAATTAGTTCGTCAACCTCAACAGCCGAACCATCAGCAACAACTATCTAATTCTCTAAGCAAACTGTATCAAAAACTTGAAGAATCTCCAATTGAAGAATATAGCCCTGCATGGCGTGACACAATGGAAGAGATAGGAGTTTCAAGAAAATTTGGCAAAGCCTTAAAGGATAATATCAAGGATATAATTGAAAGAAATCAGATTACTCTTCAAGTTGCGCTTGAGGAACTTAAAAAGGTTCACCAAGGATTACAACAAACAGAGAAGAACTTAAGTGGCTTAGTACAAGGCCTGGAGTATTTTGGTGTCGGTGAGGATAGACTGAAAAACAATGAATGTGAGATTGGTGTTATAATTCCAAGAATATATATTAAGAATAACCTCAAGAATTTTGGAAAAGAATTGATTGAACTTGAGAAAACCTTAATCGTATTTTCTGAATTATCGATCGGATCAAGAGAACCGCTTCAGGTTAGAACAATTTCATCAAGTGAGCTATCCGTATTTCTTGACTATATTCCTCAAGTAGGTGCATGTATCGCTATCGCAATTGAAAGGATCGTTGCTCTATACAAGCAGATGTTAGAAATAAAAAAGTTAAAGGCAGAACTTGTTAAGCGAGAAGTTCCAGATGAAAAACTGAAAGGAATTGATGAATATGCTGAATCAATTGTAAAACCCAAAATAGAAGAAATTGCGACTGAATTACTTGCTAAATACGGCGCTCAAATAGAAAAAAAGCGCAAAAATGAAATAGGTATAGAGCTTCGCAATTCTTTGAAAAAATTAGCAAATAGAATAGATAGAGGATTCAATATCGAATTGCGGGTATATCGCGATAATGACCAATCCGACAACGAAGAGGGTGCGACAGAACAAGATATAGCTATTAATCAAATTATTGAATCAGCTAAAAATATTGAATATTCAAAATCATCAGGCGAGCCTGTTCTGTTTCTTCCCGAAAACGAGAAGGGGGGATTGGGGCCAAACCTTTAAACTTGGCAATTCACGGTGTTAACTATCATAAGAAAACTGTGGGTTGGGTTAAAATCGTCACACCTTTGAACCACATGATCATAACGGACATATAATTAAAAAATATCGGCCCACCTGCCCCAGACAGTGTTTTACCCCAGCTTTTCCTTCAACAACCTGTTCACAATCTCGGGATTGGCTTTTCCCTTGGTTTCCTTCATCACCTGCCCCACGAAAAATCCCATGAGTTTGGTGTTTCCGGCCTTGAATTTTTCCACCTCGCCGGGGCTTGCGGCGATCACCCGGTCCACCACCGCGGAAATCTCGGATGAATCCGTGACCTGGACCAGTCCTTTTTCTTCCACAATGGCCTTGGGCGATTTGCCGGAGACCACCATTTCGTCAAACACGGTTTTGGCGATTTTGCCGCTGATGACACCCGTTTCCATGAGGGTCAGGAGTTCCGCCAACTGCGTAGCTGACACCGGGGATTGTTCGATGGTTTTGCCCTCGGCGTTTAAGAGCCCCAGCAAAGAGCCCATGACCCAGTTGCTCACGAGCTTGGGATTCTTGACCTGCCGGACACAGTCCTCAAAATAATCCGCCAGTTCCCTGCCCGATGTCAGCACCCCGGCGTCGTAGAAAGGCAAGGCGTATTCGTTGATGAACCGGTCTTTCCTCGCGCCGGGAAGTTCGGGCAGCGTCTTACGGATGGTTTCAATCCAGACATCATCGATGATGAGCGGAGTCAGGTCCGGGTCCGGGAAATACCGGTAATCATGGGCCTCTTCCTTGCCCCGCATGGAAAAGGACCGGTTTTGGGCGCTGTCCCACAGCCGGGTTTCCTGAATCACCGCTTGCCCCTCTTCCAGCAAGCTCTCCTGCCGCCGGATCTCATAGGCCAGAGCACTTTCCACGTATTTGAAGGAATTTAAATTTTTCAACTCCGTCCGGGTGCCGAGGGTCTCATTTCCCCAGGGCCGGAGGGACACATTGGCGTCGCACCGGAAACTGCCTTCCTCCATGTTGCCGTCGCAGATATCGAGGTAGCGCAGCACTTCGCGGATGGCCCGAAGGTAGGAGGCGGCTTCCTCCGGGCTTGCAATATCGGGTTCGCTGACGATCTCGATCAGGGGCACACCCGTTCTGTTTAAATCCACGTAGCTCAGGGGCTGGTATTCGTCGTGGACCAATTTGCCCGCGTCTTCCTCCATATGGATGCGGGTAATGCCGATGCGTTTCATGGCGCCGTCTTCCAGGGCGATGGTCACCTGTCCGTGTTCGGCAATGGGCAGTTCATACTGGGATATCTGGTAATTTTTGGGCAGGTCCGGATAAAAATAATTTTTCCTGGCGAACCGGCTTTCCCGGTTGATGGCGCAGTCCGTGGCCAGGGCCATGCGCATGGCGTATTCCACCACGGTTTTATTGAGCACCGGCAGCACCCCCGGCATGCCCAGACAGACCGGGCACACGTGGGTATTCGGCTCGCCGCCGAATGCGTTGGCGCAACCGCAGAAAATTTTGGTGCGGGTGTTGAGCTGGGCGTGGACCTCAAGGCCGATAACCGGTTCGTATTTCATTTTTCCATCCATCCTTACCATTCATCCTTAAATTGATTTCAATCTTTACAAACAACAGCGACTGCAAGCCTTTTTTATGAATGAAATCACTTGAAATCGTCAACCATTATTTGGATTTTATTTTGACAATCCAAACGCCCCAAAGATATAGTGTCGTGTTTTTAAAAAGGCCTGCATTCGTCTGGAGATTGAAGCGTCATGAAATTTTTTCTGTGTGTTATCGGCATGGTGATGATCATTGAAGGGATTCCCTATTTCGGGTTTCCGGAAAACATGAAGCAGATGATGGCAAAAATTCAGACCCTGCCGGATGACGTGCTGCGAAAATTCGGACTGGTGCTCATGCTTGCGGGACTGGTGCTGGTCTATCTTGGAAAAATGGAATAAATACAGGCAATGACGTTCGCCTTAACCGATTATGATTATGCGCTGCCGGAAGAACTGATCGCCCAGGAGCCTTCAAACCGGCGCGACCATTCCCGCCTCCTGCATTTACACCGGGCTTCAGGGGAAGTGGCCCATCACCGGTTTTCCGAGCTTCCGGATCTGCTGAAATCCGGGGACGTGCTGGTGGTCAACGATACGGCGGTGATACCGGCCCGAATGTTCGGGGTCAAGGAAACCGGCGGCAGGTTTGAAATCCTCATCGTCAACTATGCTTCGCCTGTCCGGCCCGAGGAAACCGATCATTCAGAAAACGGCACGGTCGAATACGAATGCCT
>DAIEHU010000287.1 GCA_027353395.1 Desulfobacteraceae bacterium | reverse complement strand
TTCCCTGGTCAATGGCCCCGACATATCTTTCTGCTGGCATACGGCTTTGTCCTCCTTCAGCGCCCGATTCGTTCATGTTGACTGGTTTTTCCCATTGTTTAAATTCACATATCCTTCCAAAATCGTAAAGTATTATTTACGGAAATGACCGCGTTCGTCAAATTTTCCAATACCACAAAGCGCAACATGCGATCATGCGATCATGCCGATTGAATTTTAACAAATTCAGCGGCCTTGTAAAAAGAATGTTGATAAATTTTGAAGAACAATATATTGTGGATATGTTTCAAATTTTTTACTATATCCTGTGGTCGAAACTTTAATTTTTGACTTTTTACGAGAGCAACAAATTTACTATATAAAAAAATCAAAAATGTGTGTTATATAAATACATTAATATTTTCGGCAGTTATATGATGTTTAAATGGGCCTCCCGCTCTTGATAAAAAGGGAACAGCAATGAAAAAAACCGGCGCGCTAAGCGTTCAAATGTCACCCCCCATAAACCATCCCGTGGCGACAAAGGAACCTCCGGTATCCGGTCCGGTCGCCTTGCCGGTCGCGCCCCAAATCACCGCACCGCAACCCGTGAATAACCGCCCGGCACTGATTCCGCGATTTCCTTGGGGTATGGCATCCGCCGCTACGACCCGGCTGAAATTGGCCGGAAAAACGTCAGTCCGTTTTCTCACCAATGACCTTCTCGCCCACTGGTTTAACGCCACATACGATTTCTACAGCCGGTTCTATGAAGGCCAGTTGCGATTGGGGCTTCCGGTATCCAAGGAACTGCTCAAAACCCAGGATGAAATACGGTCCGTGGCGGCCGGAAAACTCGCCCTGACCCTGTTTCATATTTTTCTCCGGGTAACCGGAACCCGGATACCCAGGCATTAGATTAAATATACCCTGATCGGCGAAATTGAGGCCGGAAATATCAAATTGACGGAAAACGTCATTATGCTGACCCGCAAACAGCTGAAACATCTGACCATCAACCGCTTCAAAATTCCCGCCTATTTTTTCATCGATATCTTGGAAGAAGCCACCCGCCGTCGCATCCTTATTGAGACGCTGAAAACCAATCGCCTGCCGGCTTATTTTGACAGCGAAATTGAAGAAAACAGCCAAAACGGCCGGGGGGATTATGAAATCGTCTATTACCGGGATTATACGGACGAAGGCAAGGAAATCAAATTCCGGCGATTGGTCAGCATCGAAGATGTCACCTCCGGGGACGCGCGTCCCTCTATCGTGCTGGTGCCCGGTTTTTCCAACAACAGCAACTGTTATGATTTAACCCCCAATCAATCCCTGGCCAAGGATCTGGCCGATAAAAAATACTGGGTCTATCTGTTTGACCCCAGGGGCATGGGCATCAATCATGGAAAATTTGATCCTCTCTACACCGTGGATACGCTTATCGACCATGACCTGCCGACAGTGCTTAATTTTATCTATACCCGAAGCAAAAACAAGCCTTCAATCCTTGTGGGACATAGCATGGGCGGCATTATTGCCGAAAATATGGTGCTCACCTGGAACATCCGCCAGCAATTAAACGCCCTCACGGATCTGAACAATCAACAAAAGGCATGGCTGAACCAGATTCTGCCGACCGCGGAGGAAGCGGCCCGGAACCTAAAACAGGTGCGGGCGGTTGTCTCCCTGGGATCTCCCAAATTTTTTAATAAAACATCCCACGCCATTTTCCCGCTGCTGCTCTGGCTCAACCATCTGGCGCGCATTTTACACCTCCAGCATGTTCCCATTAAAAATTTTCTTCAGTCCATGATGCGGTATCCTGGGCTCAGCGACATGACCCAAATGCTCTTGAACAGCGACATTGGTGAGTTAAACTTCATCCTGTGTCCGGAAAATCACCGTTCCAATAAAATTTTCACCAAGCTGTACGTCAATAAAGTTCTTGAATCCGTACCCCTGGGCCTGGGCTTTCAATTTTTAAAAGCGATATATAACGGCGAAGGGTTCAAGCGCATGGACCAGAGCCGTTTTAATTATTCCTCGCATCTCAATTTTTTTCCGGACGATATTCCCGTGTTTCACTTCTGGGGTTCCAAAGATCCGCTGGCGCCGCCGGACAACCTGCAATTCAGCAAACTCTATCCCCACCGGTCCAAGAAAATTTATTATCTCGAAAAACCGGAAGATATTGAAAAAATAGAAATTTCTGCAAGGAGAAGCCAGGTTGTGGACTTTGTCATTGAAGGCGCCAGCCATCTGGATCTGCTTTATGGGAAACTCGCTGAAGAGATTGTAAAGCCGCTTTTAATGAAAATTGTCGAGCAGGCTTGGGACAACTGGACATATGCTGAAAACAAGACGGAAGAAGAAACGGCGGATGCCATGAGGAATGATGAATAAGGAGCGGCATGAAACGTTTAGTCAATGAAGCGGGCCAGGCTGCGTTCGGCGTTTTCGATACGCCGGTGGATGAAGTCAATTACAAAGATTATGCGCTCTCCACGCCCATGGGATTTCGCCTGCCAAAAATATTTAATTCATTAAAATTCAATCAGTTCGTGTTTTTCGGCCTCACCGGGCCGGATGTGATGGCGGGACTGGCGGTAGTGGATTTGAAATACCTGTCAAATGCGTTTCTCTATGTCTATGACCGCGAACAGGGAGTGGTGACCGAAGCCAACAAGACCATTGTTCCCTTCAGCCGCAAGATTTTCATCAATCCCACCCCGGAAACCCTTTCCTGCGGCTTTTCATCCGGAGGTCTGTCCGTATCCATGCAGGGGAATAAAATCTCCGCCAGATCCAAGGATATCGAACTGGACGTCACGATGGATTTGCGGGACACGGCGCCGTTGCGCGTCTGCACCCGGGCCGGATATAAAGGCTGGACCTACACCCGCAAAACCTCACCCATCCCCCTGACCGGAACCATTTCCTTCAATGGCCGGCGGGTGGAGTTATCATCCCCGGCCCATATGGGTTTGATGGACTGGACCGCCGGATTCATGCGCAGGGAAACCTTCTGGAACTGGGCGGCCATCGCGGCCACCTTGCCCGACGGCCGGCCCCTGGGCCTGAATTTGTCCTGCGGAGTCAACGAAACGAGTTTTACGGAAAACGCTTTCTGGGTGGATGGACGTCTGACCAAGGTCAGCACGGTTCTTTTCCAATTTGACCCGGACAATCTCTACGCGCCCTGGTCCATCACCTCCCCGGACGATAAAATCCGTCTGACGTTCCAGGCCGGCCAGCACCGGGCGGAAAATATCAACGGGGGCGTGGTCGCCACAAAGTTCAACCAGATGATGGGGGTTTTCAATGGAACCCTCGCCACGGATGACGGCGAAGTTATTCCCATCGCTGGCTGCCCCGGCTGGACCGAAGACCACTACGCCAAATGGTGATGAGGATCGCATTATCTATTTGTATTTCTCCCGCCGAGACGCGGTGGAAAATATTTTCAAACGGTATCCCCTCCGCGCCTTTGCGTCTCCGCGCGAAATCATTTTACCGTTTTATCCCAGCTATCGCCGTATAATCATTCTTCGATGTTCTTTGAAAAATCCTTTCCATTCCCTTGCTTTTTGAAATATCGTTT
>DAIEHU010000286.1 GCA_027353395.1 Desulfobacteraceae bacterium | reverse complement strand
AATCCCGAATCTTAACGTTTTCTCAAAGCTGCCCGCACCGTGCCTGCTTGCAACCGCCGAGGCCCCAAGGGGAGAAATCCCCTTGTGAACACTGACGGGAATCATTTCCAATGTCATAAAAGCATATAAATGCGACAAATGGGTTGTTTCCAGTCCGCCATTGCGCATCCACGAAACGGCGGCGCTCACGCCGATTTTGTTCCGCAATTTTCCCCGTGTCAAATTCCCGAAAATAAAAACCCGTGTCCTGTCTATCAAGGCCGCCATTTTGGCGCTCGTCCGCATAAAATAAACGGGATTCGCAAGAACAATGATATCCGCCTTTTCAATTTTTTCAAAAACCGCCTGAGCATCATCATTGATAGCGCAATATTTACTGAGTTTTTGCCTGGACAAACAATAATTGCAATGCAGGCATTCCTTCACGTCTATTGTGGAAAGATGAATGATTTCCCATGAAAAATTTTCCTCCGGCACATGGGCCATCATTTTCTGAAGAAAAACTTCCACGTTGCCTTTTTTGACCGGGCTGCCCGAAATTCCCAACACATGATACGGCATGTTGGTTTCCCTGGTTAATCCTTCAGTGCTTTCAAGAGTGCCTCAAATATCATTTCCGTGTCCTTGCCGTCCCGGTGGCATGCGCCGGCCGCCCGATGTCCGCCGCCGCCAAAAGACATCATGATTTCACCAATATTGGCCTCTGACGAGCGGTTGATAATGGATTTCCCCACGGAAAACACCGTGATATCATTTTCCTTTTCCTTGCCCCGGCGCAATAGAATCGAGACATTGCACTGGGGATACATGGCATAGATGATAAACCGGTTGCCGGGATATTTGATTTCCGTATCCCTCATATCCAGCACCACCATATTATCATGTACCGTTGCGGCTCTGGAAAGGAGTTCCTTGTATTTGCCTTCATATTGAAAATAAACATCCGCCCGCTCTTTCACATCCGGAAGCAGCAATATCTCATCAATGGTCATCCTCCCGCAATAGTCGATTAAATCACGTTTAAACTGCTCTTCGGAAATCCGGAATTTTCCCCAGTCCTCGATTCCGGTGCGCTGATCGATAAGAAAATTTAAGAGCGCCCACCGGTTGGGAGTCAAAATCTCCTCTCTGGTAAAATCTCCGGAATCCGCTTTGTCCACTCCGGTCATCATGTCGTCAAACAATTCGGGAAAGCGATTTTCTCCTCCGTAGTAATTGTAAACCACACGGGCCGCGGACGGGGCGTCCGGGTCAATAATGTGCCGGTCATTTTTTTCATTGCGCAGGGCTTCGGAGAAATGATGGTCAATGGCCAGATGAACGCCCTTGACATAGGGCAGGTTGGTGGAAATGTCTCGGCCGCTGACCGTAACCGCTCCAGACTGCATGTCGCTTGGGTGATCCACAAAAACGATCTCCTCCACCATGTCCAGATGCTTCATCAGCACCGCGCAAATCAGGCCATCCAGATCGCCTCTGGTCAACAAACGATATTTTATTATATTTGCCATATGTTTAATTCCTTGATATTGAAGTACCGGTTAATATAGCCAAATGAATACCAAATCCATCTGATGAGCGCAACAAAAGACGCATTTTTTGACAGGGAACAGGTCTATCACAAACGCCGGCATATTTCACTTAATTTAATGAAGGATGGCTATATGATATCCCAAAATCACCATATCGTTGAAACGCTTGTGCGTAAAGGCGTCGTTATCCCCAATCCCGGAAGTATTGAAATCGGTGAAGAAGTCAGGCTGGATCGTATTTCCGGCAATCGTGTGGTGATTCATGCGGGATGCAAAATATTTGGCGAAAATACTCTGATTTCAGATGGGGCAAGGCTGGGCTATGAGGCGCCGGCCACTGTCTGTGACTGTTATATCGGCCCGAATGTGAGGCTTAACGGCGGCTTTTTCAAGCAGGCCGTATTTCTAAAAAATGCCTCAGTGGGTTCCTGCGCCCATGTGCGGGAAGGCACTATTTTAGAAGAAGAGGCAGGGGCCGCCCACTCGGTTGGGTTGAAGCAGACCATTTTGTTTCCATTTGTCACCCTGGGCAGCCAGATCAATTTTTGCGATTGCCTGATGTCCGGGGGCACAGGCAAAAAAAATCACAGCGAGGTCGGAAGCTCTTATATTCATTTTAATTTTACCCCTCAGCAGGACAAGGCAACCGCCTCCCTAATCGGCGACGTACCCAGAGGGGTGATGCTCAATCAACCGTCGATATTTCTGGGCGGACAGGGCGGGCTGGTGGGGCCGTCCCTGCTGGCATTCGGGATTACGATAGCGGCAGGCACGATAGTCAGAAAAGATGAATTGCGGCCCCATCGCCTAATTTTCGGGGGGGACGCACAAAACGGCAATATTCATTATGCCCCCGGCGCATACACAAACATCAAACGCGTTTTTAAAAACAATATCATTTATATAGCGAATCTTCTGGCGTTGATGCAGTGGTATCAAACTGTCCGTCCGCTGTTTATATCCGGTGAATTCCCGCAGGAACTGCACCAGGGGCTTGTAAAAACCCTTGGCCTGGCTATTGATGAACGCATCGGGCGGCTCGCCGGATTAATGGATAAGCTGTCTCGTGAGACGTACAATTTTATCCTGCAATGGCCGGAAATTTTACTGTTTCTCCGATCCTGCCAAACCGGTCATGTTCCGGGCGATGACCGGTTAAAAATTTTGTTTACAGACGCGGTGCGAAATGGAATAAACGCGCTTGGCGCGGATTATATAACCGTGATCCAGGCGCTTTCCCCGGAAGACCGCCGGACTGGCAGCCTCTGGCTTCAGGGAATCGTGGATCAGGTTGCGGGCAGGGTGAATACAGAATCGGAAAAGGGGAAATAGAGGTATGAGCAGGACGTTATTCGGCACGGACGGCATCCGGGGTATCGCCAACCAGTATCCCATTACGCCGGAAATGATGATCAGGCTTGGACGTGCCATTGTTGACTGTCTGCCGGAAGGCCCCGGGAAGAAAAGGATCATGATCGGCAAGGATACCCGTATCTCCGGCGGCATGATCGAAAGCGCCATTGCAGCCGGAATTTGCTCCGCAAACGGGGATGTTTTTCTGGCTGGCGTCATTCCGACCCCGGGTGTCGCGCACCTGACGTCGGCGGATGGCTATGATGCCGGTATTGTGATCTCAGCATCCCACAATCCATATTACGATAATGGCATCAAAATATTCAATCGTCAGGGATTTAAGCTGTCTGATGAACTGGAGCAAATCATAGAAGATAAAGTTCTGGATGAGTCTTTATTGTCTAACAAACTGATATCAAAAAATATCGGAATGATATCAAAACTTGATGATGCCGCCTCCCGCTATATCGATTTTTTAAAAAAAGCCTTATCAGCAGGTAGTTCATTCGCAGGTTTAAAGATCATCATGGATTGTGCAAACGGCGCGGCGTATGATATCGCACCCCGGATATTTATCGATCTCGGTGCGGAGGTGGAAGCTATTTTTGTTTTGCCCGACGGCCGGAATATCAATGACGGCTGCGGGAGCCAGCACACCGAAACATTGCAGGAAAAGGTGATGGGGAATAAAGCCCATATCGGGCTGGCGTTTGACGGGG
>DAIEHU010000285.1 GCA_027353395.1 Desulfobacteraceae bacterium | reverse complement strand
GCTATAACTCCCGGCAGCCGTGTGGTGATTATCGGGGCCGGAAACGTCGGCTGTGATGTGGCCACCGAAGCCCACCGGCTGGGGGCTTCGGCGCTGACCCTCATCGATGTGCAGGAACCAGCGGCTTTCGGCAAGGAGCGGAAGGATGCTGAGGCTGCGGGTGCTAAGTTCCGGTGGCCGTGTTTTACAAAAGAAATAACAGCCAACGGCGTGGTGCTCAATTCCGGCGAACTCATTCCCGCCGATACGGTGGTGATTTCCATCGGGGATGTGCCGGATCTGGATTTTCTGCCGGAGTATATCGAGAGAGACCGTGGGTTTGTTAAGGTGGATGCATGGTTTCAGACTTCTGATGCAAAAGTTTTCGCCATCGGCGATGCGGTCCGGCCGGGCCTTCTGACGGACGCCATCGGAGCGGGCCGGACGGCGGCTTTGGCCATTAACGATATTCTGGAAAGCCGCCGCTCTCCGAACCCCTCGCTTTCCGGCAGGATAAGTGTGAAAAAAGGCATGATCGACCGGAGCCGGGTATCCCTGGAATATTTTGACCCCCGGATCAGCGATTTTAACGATACCGCGTCCTGCGGCTCCCAGTGCGCCTCCTGCGGTGCATGCCGGGATTGCGGCATTTGTGTGGCCATCTGTCCCCAGGGAGCCATCAGCCGGGAACAAAAATCCGGCGCTGACTATGAATACCGGGTGGCCCCCGATAAATGCATCGGGTGCGGATTCTGCTCCGGGGCATGTCCCTGCGGGGTATGGGAGATGGAGGCCAATGCGCCGCTGGAAGAGCAATAAACAGATGATGAGTGATAAAAATTGCAATTAACGGTTGAATCGCCGCCGCCCTCATCTGAATCTTTTCTGTTGATTTGAAGGGGGGATTTGTTAGAAGAAGCCAGCTTGACGATCAGGTAAATGGACTGAAGGCTACGGTAACCGGGTTGAGCGGAGATGGACTTTTTTTTAAAGAGTTATTCATACCGCCCTTCAGCCTAAACCCGTGCAGCCTAACTATAAAAAGCGAATCGATATCATGAAAGCATTACTGGCCCTTGAAGACGGACGAACCTTTCCATGCCGGAGTTTTACCGGCCACGGCGAGTCCTTTGGAGAAGTGGTGTTCAACACCAGCATGACGGGCTATCAGGAAGTCCTTACCGACCCTTCGTACCGGGGGCAGATGGTGGTCATGACCTATCCCCTGGTGGGGAATTACGGCGTCAATCCGGTGGACGTGGAATCCTCACGAATCCATGTGTCGGCGTTTATCCTTCGGGAATATCAGGATTTTCCATGCAATTTCAGAGCCACGGGATCCCTTGGGGACTATCTCTTGGCACAGGGCATTCTGGGTGTGGACTGTCTGGACACCCGGGCCCTGACCCGGCACCTGCGGACTGCCGGGGCCATGCGGGCCATGATTTCCACCCGGGATCTGGATCCGGCATCCTTAACGGCCCGGGTGCGGCAGACCCCAAAAATGGAAGGCCAGGATCTGGCCTCCACCGTGACCACCGGTCAGGCGTATTTCTGGAAAAATGACCAGCGGACTTTTGTTAAGCCTGCCACGCCGCTGAACGCCTCCGTCTGGCCGGATCACTCCGGCAGGCCCAAGGTCGCGGCCTTTGATTTCGGGGTTAAATATAATATCCTGAGATGTCTGGAGCGGGCCGGATGCGATGTTCTGGTGGTTCCGGGTGCGACATCCGCGGGCCAAATCCGGTCCCTTTCGCCGGACGGCGTGTTTTTGTCCAACGGTCCCGGTGATCCGGAGCCGGTGAGTTATGCGGTGGACACCATCCGGGAGTTGATCGGATACAAGCCCATATTCGGCATTTGCCTAGGCATCCAGCTTCTGGGGCTGGCCCTGGGCGGCCGGACCTACAAGCTCAAATTCGGCCATCACGGCGCGAACCAGCCGGTCCAGAACCTCATCACCCGGAAGGTGGAAGTGACTTCCCAGAACCACGGGTTTGCGGTGGATGTGAACAGTCTGGATCCGGAACTGGTGGAAGTGACCCACATCAATTTAAACGACCGGACGGTGGAAGGATTCCGGCATAAAAAATATCCGCTTTTCGCCGTTCAGTATCACCCGGAAGCCGCTCCCGGACCCAATGACGCCAACTATCTGTTTTCCCAGTTTGTAGAACAGATGAAAGAATATATGTAGCCATCCATGCCAAAACGAACCGATATCCGAAAAATCCTCATCATCGGGGCCGGGCCGATTATCATCAGTCAGGGCTGTGAATTCGATTATTCCGGAACCCAGGCCTGCAAGGCACTGAAGGAAGAGGGGTACCAGGTCATTCTGGTCAACAGCAATCCCGCCACCATCATGACCGATCCGGAAATGGCGGATCGCACCTATATCGAGCCCGTGACCCCGGAAATCGTTGAAATGATTATTGAGAAAGAACGACCCGACGCCCTGCTGCCGACATTGGGCGGCCAGACCGGCTTAAATACCGCAATTGCCGTGGCGGAAAGCGGGGTGCTGGAAAAATACGGGGTGGAGATGATCGGGGCCACCTTGGCCGCCATCCGGAAAGCCGAGGACCGGGATCTGTTCCGGCAGGCCATGAACAAGATCGGTTTGCGCATCCCCCACAGCGCCGTGGCCACGGACATGACATCCGCCCGCGCCATTGCCCGGGAAATCGGGTTCCCGATTATCGTGCGCACGAGCTTCACTCTAGGCGGCACGGGCGGCGGCGTGGCCTATAATCCGGAAGATCTGGAAATCCTGGCCGCATCAGGCCTGGACGCCAGCATGAACAATCAGGTCATGCTGGAGGAATCCGTGCTCGGGTGGAAGGAATACGAACTGGAGGTCATGCGGGACAAAAACGACAATGCGGTAATTGTTTGTTCCATTGAAAACATGGACCCCATGGGTGTCCATACCGGGGACAGCATCACCGTGGCGCCCGCCCAGACACTGACCGACCGGGAATACCAGGTCATGCGGGATGCAGCAATCGCGATTTTGCGGGAAATCGGCGTGGAGACCGGCGGCTCCAATGTTCAGTTCGCCATTCACCCAAAAACCGGGGAGATGATCGTCGTGGAGATGAATCCCAGGGTATCCCGCAGCTCGGCCCTGGCATCCAAGGCCACCGGTTTCCCCATCGCCAAAATCGCCGCAAAACTGGCGGTAGGCTATACGCTGGATGAACTGCCCAATGACATCACCGGCGAGACCGTGGCCGCCTTTGAGCCGACCCTGGATTATTGCGTGGTAAAAATTCCCCGGTGGACGTTTGAAAAATTCCCCGAAGCCGAGGACGTTCTCACCACCTCCATGCGCTCGGTGGGGGAAACCATGTCCATTGGCCGGACATTCAAGGAAGCCCTGCAAAAAGGGCTGCGGTCTTTAGAAATTGGCCGAATGGGCCTTGGGGCGGATGGAAAAGAGGTTGGTGAAAAAACAAAAGAACCCATGCCCCTGGCGGATATTGAAAAATTCCTTTCCCGGCCCAATTCCAACCGGATTTTTTATCTTCGGGAGGCCTTGCTTTCGGACATGGCCTTAGACGACATCTACGCTTTGACGGCCATTGATCCCTGGTTTTTAAATCAATTAAAACAAATCGTTGACCTTG
>DAIEHU010000284.1 GCA_027353395.1 Desulfobacteraceae bacterium | reverse complement strand
ACAAAAATACCGACCACCGCGAATACGCCCTGGATCGATTTTATATGACTGCTTAAAAAATCAAAAAAAACCGTCCAGATAACAATGGCGACAAATGTGCCGGAAAAAATGCAAAAAAAATTTCTTTTAAGGTCAAAATTCAAAAAATAGGCGATGATGGATCCCACCACAGGGCCCGTAGCGGGCAAAGGGATCATGACGAATATGAAAACCCCCATCCAGCCATACCGGGAAAGCACATCCTGATACTTGAGCGCATTTTTTTCAGCGTTCAGCAGGGCTTTGTTGAGAAACCGGCTTTTAAAATAATGGTCCATGGAAAGGGAAAAAAGCGAATAGCTGAAACACACAATCAACACTTCCAAAAACATATTGTAAAAAATATTGGCAAAAACAGGCATTTTAAAAGCTACACACAAGCCGACGCCCGCCGCTCTTCCACCGAGCGCATGCGCGAAAAATGCCCCCAGCAGGGTGCGGCCCAGCCTTTGGTCTATATAAAAAGCATATCCCACGCCTGCCAGAAAAATAATGAACATCAGGACGGACGCCACAAATAATCTGCCGGCCTGGGTCATCAGAAAAGTTCTAACCGTATTTTTTTTTTTCATATCCTTCATCTTCTGATTGATTGGTTCCCGAAATCAGCACTATACACGATAGCGTCCCTTGCAGAAATAAAAATTTTCCGGCTTTAATAGATAAAAAAAATATGTAAGTATATGATCATACACAAGAAGGATACGGAAATGGATGAAATCAAGGTCAGTAAGACACAAAAAAAACATGAATTCAAAGCGTTACAGAATCTCGGCGAGCAGCTTGTGTCCCTGTCCCCCGCCCAGCTTCAGCCCATTGATATGCCGGAAGAACTTTTATCGGCGGTCCTTGACGCCCAAAAGCCCATGAAACACGAGGCAAAACGACGGCAACTGCAATACATCGGAAGACTCATGGGCGAAATTGATCCGGAACCCATCCGAAATGCCCTTGAAAATATTCGTCACGGAGACTATCATAAGGCGTTCTTGTTTAAAAAAATTGAAGCATGGCGGAGCGGACTGAAGGCGGACGACAGCGCTCCTGTTATCGATGAAATCCTGAGCGCATGCCCTCTTGCCGACAGGCAGCGCCTGACAAGGCTGGCCAGAAATATGCGCGCCGCCGCCAAACCGGACAAAGCCATTCATGCTGAAAACCTGTTGTTTCGCTATCTGAAAGAAATTTCCGCTCTTTAAACGGATGATCAGCCTATGGAATGCTGAAGTTGTTTTATTGCAATTATCTTAACTGACACGGAGGAACAACCATGACAAAATCAAAAGACACCAAAAAAGAGACCAAAAAAGCACCGGCCAAATCACTTAAGGAAAAAAAGCAGGAAAAGCGGGAAAAGAAGAGTAAATGATTTTTAAAACACCGCTCATCACTCCCCGATTACGCATAAAGCCGGAATCGATGGATGATTTTTACCGATTTTATGAAATGAGCAAAGACCCGGAGGTGATGCGGTGGATTGGCGACGGGAGCGTGTATCACTGGTCAAGGGAAACCGCTCTGAAAAAATATCAGGCTTGCATTGTCAATCGAAAAACAGCGGAATCGGGGAATCTGGCGGTCTATGCTGGAAATCCGGGTCTTTATATCGGCTGGTGCGGGGTTTCGTTTTCAAAATTCCTGGATCATGCGGAGCTGGGATACCGGTATTGCCGGGATGCATGGGGCCGGGGATACGCCACGGAAGCAGCGGCGGCGGTTGTCGCTGAAACTTTCCGGGGAACAGAGATGGACCGGATTCTGGCCATCGCCCATCCCCGGAACTCCGCCAGCATCCGGGTGCTCGAGAAACTCGGGTTTATCCGATCCCACACCCGGTTCAGCCGTCCCGCAGGACTGGGTTTGCCGGTATATGCCCTGGAGCGCGAAACCTTTTACCGCCAAAAAATCAGTACCCCGGAAAATTATTAACCTCCAGCCTTCAGCCCTCTATCTTCTACCTTCCGCCCTCCGCCGTCCATCCTTTTCTTTTACATAAGAACCCGCCGTCCGCTTCGGTCGATTCGGTCGAATACCGGTTTTCGCCCGGGTTTTGGTCTCACCGGATGGTCCGCCAAGAATGGCGGAAATATCCGGGAATCCATCCAGCGAACAGTATTTTACATTCCCTTCCAGCAGTTTCCCGATAGAGCGGGTGAGTATCTTGTCTTCACAAGTCACAAACGTGAATGCATCTCCGGTTTCACAGGCCCGTCCGGTACGACCGATACGGTGGGTGTATGCCTCCGCCGTATTCGGAATATCGTAATTGATCACGTGGGACACCTTTCGCACATCAATCCCGCGGGCGGCCACATCCGTGGCCACCAGAATTTTATATCTGCCGCTGCGAAACCCGTCCAAGGCTTTCTGCCGCTGGCTTTGGGACAGGTTGCCATGCAGTGCCGCCGTCTTATAACCGGATTGGTCCAGATGCTGGGCCACCCGTTTTGAACGGATTTTGGTTCGCGTGAACACCAGCACCGGACCGGTTTCCGTATTTTCCAGAATTTTATCCAGAAGGACATTTTTGCGCTGGGTTTCCACCGGATAGAACGTGTGGGCGACGGTGGACGCCGGTTGCGAATACCCGATTTGAAAAGATACCGGATTGGTAAGAATGTCTCCGGCAAGGCCGCGGATATCATCTGGCATGGTGGCGGAAAACAACAATGTCTGACGGACGGCGGGCAGATGTTTGATAATTTTCCGGATATCCGGCAGAAAACCCATGTCAAACATCTGATCCGCCTCATCTAAAACCAGCACTTCAATTTTGGACAAATTGACGGTTTTCCGGTTGATATGGTCCAGCAGACGGCCAGGACAGGCGGATATAATATCCACGCCCCTGCGCAATGTCTGTATCTGGGGCAGGATGCCCACCCCTCCATAGATGCTTAAACTGCGAAGCCCGGTTTTATATCCGAGCTGGCTGATGGCGTTTTGGGTCTGTTCGGTCAGTTCCCGGGTGGGCGCAATAATCAAGGCGCGAACCACTCCGAGGGGACCGCCCATCAGCCGCTGAAGAATCGGCAGCGCAAACGCCGCTGTTTTGCCGGTTCCGGTCTGGGCCAGACCCATCACGTCCCTGCCCTCCATGATGGCGGGTATGGATTTTACCTGGATCGGGGTGGGTTCAATATAGCCGCTCACCTTGACGCCGGCCATGATTTTTTCATGCAATTGGAACTGGTGAAAATTCATTAATCAATATTTCCTTTAACTGTGTTATGTCTGATATAAGCGCATTTCAGGCCGAACCGTTGAATCCGGATGTGTTCGGCAATAAAAAAAAGCCCGAGAGGATTTTTTATTAAATCCTCTCGGGCTTTTTGGTAAATTGAATCGGATCTTCTATAAAAAAAACTATTTATTGCCTTTTATGCGACAAGGGCGCACATGTCAACAACTTTTCATCCAGTTAAATCAAAAATTCCGCCAGGTTGATTTTATAGGTATTGGCATCCATGGTTTTAACGATGGATTTCACATATCTCCCCTCAGTATTTTTTATTGATAAATCAAATGGCTGAACACTTGCCTGCCCGCCTTGCGTATCGGTGAGTATCATGAC
>DAIEHU010000283.1 GCA_027353395.1 Desulfobacteraceae bacterium | reverse complement strand
ATGGGATACTGAATATAAACATGCATTCCCGGATCAACCCGATGAATATTTGACGGAACGGCTGCAAGAACAGCCCATTGTTGTCATGTGCAACCATTGCGCCAATCCGCCCTGTGTGCGGGCCTGTCCCACTCAAGCGACGTTTCAACGGGCGGATGGCATCGTAATGATGGATTTTCATCGCTGTATTGGATGCCGATTCTGCATGGCAGCCTGTCCCTATGGTTCCAGAAGTTTTAATTTCAGGGATCCCCGGCCTGGCATCAAGGAAGAAAATCCGAAATTCCCCACCCGCATGAAGGGTGTTGTGGAAAAATGTAATTTCTGCGCCGAACGCCTGGCGGTAGGGCAACTCCCGGCGTGCGTGGAAGCATCAAACGGCGCACTGGTCTTCGGCGATCTTGGGGATCCGAACTCCGAAATCCGGATCCTGCTGAAAGAAAACTATGCCATCCGGCGTAAACAAATCCTGGGAACAAACCCATCGGTATATTACTTGGTATAAGGTAGGTGGTTATGTTAGAAAAAGCGCTTAAAGGCAATAAGGCATATTGGATCTGGGTGTTTATGCTGCTTGGCATCATCGCAGTGGGGTTCACCTTTTATTTGAAACAGCTCAATTTTGGCCTGGGCATCACGGGCATGAGCCGGGATGTGACCTGGGGATTTTACATTGCCCAGTTCACCTTTCTGGTCGGCGTTGCGGCATCCGCCGTTATGCTGGTCATTCCCTATTATCTGCATCATTACAAAGCGTTCGGGCGAATCACCATCATGGGTGAGTTTCTGGCCATCGCAGCAGTAATCATGTGCATTCTGTTCATCATCGCCGATCTGGGCCAGCCCATGCGCCTGTTAAACGTGCTACTGTATCCCACACCTCATTCCATGCTCTTCTGGGACATGATCGTACTCTCCGGTTATCTGCTCATCAACCTCGTGGTGGGCTGGAATGTGCTGGATGCGGAGCGCAATTCCGTTCCTCCGGCCAAGTGGCTCAAGCCGCTGATTTATCTTTCCGTTCCTTGGGCTATCAGTATCCACACGGTCACCGCCTATTTGTACTGCGGCTTGCCGGGTAGAGGGTTCTGGCTCACTGCGGTACTGGCGCCCCGGTTTCTGGCGTCGGCTTTTGCCGCCGGGCCTGCGTTTTTGATTCTGCTGTGCTTTATTGTCCGCAAAGTGACCAATTTTGATCCGGGCCGGGAACAGATACAAACCCTAAGCAAAGTCGTTGTATACGGCTCCTGCGCCAATATGTTTTTCTTTCTCTGTGAAGTGTTTGTGGCCATGTACAGCCAGATCCCGGAGCATATGGATCATCTGCGATATCTGTTTTTCGGGCTTCACGGCCACGGTAAACTGATCCCCTGGATGTGGACAGCCATGGCGATGATTACCGCTGGCATCATTCTGCTGCTTATTCCGGCAGCCCGCAAAAACGAAAAAGTGCTGGCGGTCGCCTGCGTGTTTACCTTTATTGGCATCTGGATAGATAAAGGAATGGGTATGGTGGCCGGCGGTTTTGTTCCCAACCCCCTTCATGAGGTGCATGAGTATTTCCCGACATTTCCGGAAGTCATGATCGCCGTCGCGGTCTATGCTACTGGATTTTTAATTTTAACAATCCTTTATAAGGTGTTTGTGAGCGTCAAGGAAGAGCTGGACGCATAAAAAACCACAAAAAATAGGTACACCCGGCATGGGGGCATTCGCTTGAATGCCCCCATGTTTTTTGATAATTTGACATTGCCAAGTAAAACACACAGCGTGTTTTTTAAAAAACCATTATTTTTTGGTTGACAAATCAGGCAATAAAACTATAATTTTTTGGTTCATATAAAAATTATAGCCTTTACGGATAAATGGAGGATACAACAATGTATGCTGTAGTTGCGGCTGGCGGAAAGCAGTATAAAGTCGAAGAAGGGGATGTATTACGGATTGAAAAGGTTGACGGGAGCGTCGGCGATGCGGTCACCTTTGACAAGGTGCTGCTGATTGCGGATGGAGAGAAGCTGACCATCGGTCAACCCTTGGTTGAAAACACATCCGTCACTGCGCAAATCGTCGAGCAGGGAAAAAACAAAAAAATCATTGTATTCAAATTCAAACGGCGGAAAGGGTATCGCAAAACCCAGGGCCACCGTCAGCCCTTCACGGCGGTAAAAATAGGCAGTATCGTCAGCGCATAACCGGGTGTCAGGCTTGCGCCGCAGTTCATGCGGGCCAAAAATAATATAACATATTAAGTTAATTTAGAAATATATAAGGAGACATGCACCATGGCACATAAAAAAGCCGGTGGCAGTTCAAGAAACGGACGCGACAGCAACGCCCAGCGGCGGGGCGTTAAACGATATGGCGGACAGACCGTCAAGGCCGGAAATATTCTCATACGGCAGGTGGGAACCAAAATTCATCCGGGCCAGAATGTCGGAATGGGAAAAGATTTCACTTTGTTTTCAAAAGTGGATGGCGTGGTTACCTATGAACGTCTGGGGAAAACCAGAAAAAAGGTTAGCGTTTATTCAGCTTGAAATTTATTGATGAAGTATCCATTTTTGTCAAAGCCGGAGACGGCGGCCGGGGCTGCGTAAGTTTTCGCAGAGAAAAGTTTATTCCCAAAGGCGGTCCTGACGGCGGAGACGGCGGTAAAGGCGGGGATATCATTATCCTCACCACTTCCAGAAGAAGAACCCTGTATCAGTTCCGCTATAAAAAAATTTTTAAAGCCAAAAACGGCGGCTACGGTGAGGGCAACAACCGGGCCGGGAAAAAAAGCGACGACCTGATCATCGAAGTGCCGCCGGGAACCGTGATTGTAAATGCGGATACCGGTGAGACCATTAAAGACTGCATCATTGATGGCGAAACATTTATTGTGGCCAAGGGCGGCATCGGCGGCCAGGGCAACAAGCGATTCGCCACATCCACGCATCGCGCCCCCCGGTTCGCCCAGCCCGGCATGCCCGGAGAGTCTTTTAATCTCCATTTAGACCTCAAACTGCTGGCCGATGTGGGCATCATCGGCTTCCCCAACGCCGGAAAATCAACTCTTATCAGCCGCATTTCATCAGCCCGTCCCAAAGTCGCCGATTATCCGTTTACCACGCTGACGCCCAATCTCGGTGTTGTCACGCCGGACTGGGGAGAACCGTTTGTGGTGGCCGACACTCCAGGTTTGATTGAAGGCGCTCATGAGGGTTCGGGCCTCGGCATTAAATTTTTGCGGCATATCGAACGAAACCGGATATTGCTTCACTTAATTGATTGCGCGGCCATTGATTCGGATGATCCGCTGAAAGCCTATCACGCCATCAATCATGAGCTTGCCGGATTCAGCCCCCAGCTTGCCGAAAAGCAACAGATTGTGGTGTTAAACAAGATGGATATGCCGGATACGGAAGAGCGGGCGGCGGCATTCATTGCCGTAAGTGATCAAGCGCCGGTATATTTAATTTCTGCTGCGACTGGCAGGGGGGTGGACGTTCTCGTCCAAGAACTCAATAAAATAATCAATGGTTCCAGCGATAAATCCGTCAATGAATCGGGTATGGATTATTATTCCAATTTGCGTTCAAGATGAGCCTAATATCCATGGCCAGCCGGTTAAAGATTGCAGCCCTTCAGGCATTAGC
>DAIEHU010000282.1 GCA_027353395.1 Desulfobacteraceae bacterium | reverse complement strand
TATGATGAGCTATCCGTCTTGGATAAGAGCGGAGCATTGAATGTTTTGCTGGGTTTGGACAAGTCGTAGCGGTTTGGCCTTTTAACCACCAGAGGAATCCGTAATGATGCACAGGAATAAACGCAGAAATACCCGAAGTCAAGTCTGGCCGGACACTGAAGCCACCATTAAAGTAGCGGAAGCTTATGGCGCTGATTCAAGAAGGCATATTATTATCAAAGGAAAAGTCGTGAATCTTGGATCGAGTGGCATGTTTCTGGAGACAGATGAAATTGTCCCTATTGATGCCAAGGCGGAGATCATTATTAATTTTGATCCTGAGTCAACAACATCCGCGCTTGTCATCCGGACAACCGGTCAAATTGTTCATTCGACCAAAGAGGGGATTGGCATCCGGTTTACGTCAATTGATTTGGCGAAATTACAGAAATGCATCATCGGCAAAATGAATAAGCTTGAAGGTTCGTCAAGCATGACGGCATCAGGGTTTTGAGTCCTTGGCGGAAGATGATTTTTCGGCTTTTTCCCCAGCCGCCATGCCGTCCGCGGAGCATATCAGAATATACGGAAATGTGATCAGATATTGAAAAATAAAGCCGGACGTCAGGGTTAAATAAATGAGCGGGAGCCTTATGGCGTAAAAAATAATCAGATCATACTTTTTTTTAACGGATGGATGCATGGATTGACGATGCGACCTTATTGAGCAATGATATAAAGATGAAGGGCGATGGAAAATATTTTCCTCGCCCTTCTTTATTGTATGGTGCCGAAGGCCGGATTTGAACCGGCACGGGCGTAACCCACTACCCCCTCAAGATAGCGTGTCTACCAATTTCACCACTTCGGCAAAATAAGTTTTGTTATTGTCCCGGCTGGGGTTGCGCTGTTGATTTTGGCTCAGTTTTTGTTTCTGCCACAGGTGTTTTCGGCGCATCTGCCGCAGGCATTTTTTGCGTACCAGACTCAACGGCTTTCTGAGCCTGATGATCAACGGGCATCGCGGCCGGTTGATCTGCCGGAGGCTGTTCAGTATCTGCTGAACCCGGCGCTTGCTTTTCAGCGGGCTGGCCGGTGGTCGCCGGACCCGGTTCTTTGACCGGTAAGGATTTTTCCGGTGCAGGGGCCTTTTCTGAAACCGGCGCCTGTGTTTGTTTGGTTGTCGGCTGAATATCTGACACCACGGATTTGCCGCCGCTTTTTGAAATATAAGCCAGTGACAGGGAGGTGATCATGAAAATAACAGCGGCCCAGGTGGTTAATTTTCCGAGAAATGAGGCTGCGCCAGTATTACCGAAAAGGGTCTGGCTCCCCGCGCCGCCAAACACCGCTCCCATACTCGCGCCTTTTCCGGTTTGCAGCAGCACGATCAGGATTAAAGCGACAGAGACAACAATGTGTATAGTGGTAATTAAAGCAGTCATGGCCTTCTATAAGATATTAAATTAAAAATGAATAATTTTACTGAACACATCCGGTTGCAAACTGGCTCCCCCAACGAGAGCCCCATCAACATCCGGTAATGCCATCAGTTCAGTGATATTGTTTGGTTTTACGCTGCCGCCATATAAAATCCGGGTTGCTTTTGCAAGAGCCTCCCCAAATTGTTTTTCAATATGACGCCGCAGGTACAAATGCACTTCCTGAACCTGATCCGGACTGGCGGTTTTTCCTGTGCCAATGGCCCAGACCGGCTCATAAGCTACCACGAGCAAATGATACGCGTCAAAAGTTAGCTTTTCTAACCCATTCTCCATCTGTTTGTCAAGTACGGAAAATGTTTTTTTCTCATCCCGCTGTGTTCCGGTTTCTCCGACGCACAGGATAGGAATCAAACCGGCCTGGATTGCGGCGTGAAGTTTTTGATGAACCGTTTCATCTGTTTCGCCGAAATATTGCCGGCGTTCCGAATGTCCGATAATCACGTATTCGCATCCGGCTGAAACCAGCATGGAGGCGGAGATTTCACCTGTAAAGGCCCCTTCCTTGGCCCAGTGCAGATTCTGCGCACCGAGGCCAATGCGCGAATTTTGAATGATTTCAGCCACAACAGACAATGACGTAAACGGCGGGGCGATCATGATTTCGACATTTTTTACGTCATCCACCAATTGAATCAATTGAGCGGCAGTCTCTCTGGCTTCAGCGGCGGTTTTGAACATTTTCCAGTTTCCGGCGATGAGCGGGATCCGTAAATTTTCGCTTTCTTTCATAATAGAAAATTCCCGTGATGGTGATGATGAAAAATCATTACAGTTTTTTACCGATCATTTGCGTCAAATCAACCATTCTTTCGGAATAACCAGTTTCATTGTCATACCATGATAATATTTTTACCATTTTTTCAATAACATATGTCGTAGGTGCGTCAATAATGGAAGAAAGAACGCATCCATTGAAATCACTGGAAACCAGAGGCAGGTCACTGTATCCGAGAATGCCGGCAAGCGGACCTTCTGAGGCCTGTTTGAGCGCTGCATTAATATCCGCTGCTGTGACGCCGGATTTGTTGATGGTGACCACCAGATCCACCACTGAAACATTGGGGGTGGGGACGCGAATTGAGATACCGTTCAATTTTCCATTTAATTCCGGAAGCACAAGGCCCACTGCTTTGGCAGCGCCGGTGGTGGTGGGAATCATGGAAAGGCATGCAGACCTCGCCCGGCGAAGGTCCTTGTGCGGGGCATCCAGCAGCCGCTGGTCACCGGTATATGAATGAACGGTGGTCATCAGGCCGCAGACGATTTGAAATTCATCTTGAAGCACTTTGGCGACGGGCGCGAGACAATTGGTGGTGCATGAAGCATTGGATATAATATGATGACGGGCCGCATCATAGATGGTTGAATTGACGCCCATCACAATGGTGGCATCCGGATCCTTGGCAGGCGCCGAGATGATGACTTTCCTTGCTCCGCCCTCCAAATGTTTGGACGCACTGGCCCTATCCCGGAAAAGCCCTGTGCATTCAGCGACGATGTCGACATTGAATTTCCGCCAAGGCAGACTGGCCGGATCCCTTTCCGAGAATACCGCAATGGATCTGCCGTTGATTTCTATCGCTTTCTCTTTGGGTGTAATCTGGATATTCAGTTTTCCGTGGGTGGAGTCATATGTCAGCAGATGCGCAATGGATTCCGGATCCATCAGGTCGTTCACCGCAACAATTTCCATATCGGGACGTTTTAAAGCGGAACGGAACACCATTCTTCCGATCCTGCCTAGTCCATTAATCGCCAGTTTAACAGCCAATTGATACCTCCTTTAATACGTTTTTCGCATGAGAAGCGCGTTCTCTCCTGTATCGGAATAATAATTGGGACGTTGTCCAACAATTTGAAAATCAAGTTTTCTATAAAGACGGATGGCGGCGGTATTGGACTCCCGGACATCCAGCAGCGCCGTCTTTACATGGGTTGCCCCGTTTTTTTTGAGGCAATGGTTTAAAAATAGGGTGGCGATACCCTTATGCCGCTGTTCAGGACTTACTGCAAGCTTAAGAATGTAAAGTTCGTCCAGAATAACGCGGCAGCAAAGATAAGCGATAACCGGATCTGTTTTACCCGGATTTTTATATTTTAAAATAAAATTATGGGAATCGATAGAAGATAATTCGTCCAAAAAACATGATTCGCTCCAGGGATTTAAAAAAGA
>DAIEHU010000281.1 GCA_027353395.1 Desulfobacteraceae bacterium | reverse complement strand
GGTCGTTCATGATGCGGCTGATTGATGAGATGGATGCCGATATTCGCCGGGAAACCGGCAATGAAGTGGGCATCAAGCTGTATTACGGCAGCGTTCAGGGAGATGAAAAGGAAGTGTTAAGCAAAATCCGGCTGGGCCAGCTCCACGGCGGCACATTCACCGGCGCCGGTCTGGGACGGATCGTGCCGGAAGTCCGGGTTACGGAAGTGCCTTATGTGTTTATGAATTACGATGAAGTCGAATATGTGCGGGAACAGCTCAGGGATTACATGGACCAGCGGTTTGCGGAAAAAGGCTTTATTGTTCTGGGATGGAACGAGATCGGGTTTGTCTATACGTTTTCAAAAGTCCCTATTACCTCTCTGGAAGTGGCCCGGAGCCAGAAATGGTGGCAGTGGGAAGACGATCCCTTAAGCAAGGCCATGTTCGACGCTTTTGGCATCACGCCCGTGCCTTTGGCGTTTACCGATGTGATGACATCCCTGTCCACGCGGCTGATTGATACGGCCAGCATCACCCCATACGGAGCGGTGGCGTTTCACTGGTTTGACCGGTTTGAATATATGAGCGAGTATCCGGTCACCAATGTTCAGGGCGCCACCATTGTGTCCAAAAATGTCTGGGATAAAATATCGCCGGAAAGTCAGAAGAAGATTTTGACCATCTGCCAGCCGTATTTTGACCGGCTAAGTGAGAAGGGGAGAGAGCAGGATCGCCAGTCCGTGGAAGTGCTGAAAAAATCCGGCATTAAAATCGTCTCTCTGGATCCGAAATCCGGAACGTTGGAATTTGTTCTGGAAACATCCAAAAAGGCCAGGGAAAGCCTGGTGGGGAAATTATACCCCAGAGAATTGCTGGATCGCACCCTTTCCCTGCTGGAAGCGTACCGGAAAGCCCATCCGGAAGGACAGATTCAAAAGATACGGTAGGACATCATGCAATGTTTAAAATGTGGCAATGATTTTGATGGGTTATACCAATGTCCATTGTGTTCGGAAGTCTGGCGCAAAAGCGGGAAATTCAACCAGACGGTCACCCGGATCGAGGATTTTCTGATTGCGCTGTTTTTAATACTCATGGTCATCATGGTGCTGATGCAGATTGTCATGCGGAATCTCTTTCAATCCGGCATTCCAGGAGGGGAGGCGTTCATCCGGCACCTGGTGCTGTGGATCGCATTTATCGGCGCGGGTGTCGCCACGCGGAGCCAATCTCATGTCCGGATAGATGTGCTGGCGCATTTGCTTAAAGGAAGCGTCAGAAAATATATCGATGGCGTGGTGAACCTGTTTTCCTGCGGCGTCTGTGTGATTCTGGTGGCCGCATCCTGCCAGTTCGTATGGATAGAATTTCAGTCCCAGAACCATTCAGCGTTTTTAAACTTGCCGGTCTGGGCGCTGCAAACCGTGATGCCGCTGGGATATCTGGTTATCGCCATCCGGTTCGCCCATAGCAGTGTCATCGATTTTAATAATGCTTTCAGGGGGAAAGTCCAGTGACTGCTTTGCTGATTGGATTTGTTGCATTGATGGCCATGATGGGCGCACCGGTATTTGTGGTGATATCCGCCTTTGCCATGCTGGGCTTTTATGTCACGGACATGCCGCTTGCGGCCCTGGTGGTGGATACCTACAACAAATTTGCCAATAATCCGGTTTTATACACGATTCCTTTGTTTACCTTCGCCGGTTTCATTCTTGCCGAAAGCCGGGCAGCGGTGCGGATCGTCAATTTTTCACGGGCGATTCTCGGATGGCTGCCCGGCGGGTTCGCCATTGTCGCGCTGGCGGCATGCGCTTTTTTCACCGCCTTTACAGGCGCTTCCGGCGTGACGATCATCGCCCTGGGAGGTCTCCTGTATCCGGCCATGATCAAGGAAAAATACCCGGAACGCTTTTCCCTCGGCCTTTTGACGTCCTCCGGCAGCCTGGGCCTCCTGTTCCCGCCGAGTCTGCCCATTATTATTTTCGGGGTTGTGGGTGAGACCAGCATCAATAAGTTATTCGCCGCCGGATTTATTCCGGGGATTTTGTTAATCGTGCTGCTTGGGATGTACAGTACGGTTGTCGGATTCCGCTCCCATGCCGTCAGGGAAAATATCTCCTTACGCCATATTCTTCAAAGAACATCCGAAGCCAAATGGGAGCTGCTCATCCCTGTCATTGTAGCACTCGGGATTTATGGCGGGTTCGTGACCCTTGGTGAAATGGCGACGTTGATCGTCGTTTACGCGTTGATTGTTGAAGCCGTGATTCACCGGGAGATCACGCTTCGGCATCTGCCGGTCATCATGAACCAGAGCATGGTTCTGGTCGGCGGTATTTTGATTATTATGGGAGCCGCCCTGTCACTCACCAACTACATGATCGACGCCCAGGTGCCCATGAAAATTCTGGAAGCAATGCAGGGGTTTTTTACTTCCAAGTGGGTGTTTCTTGCGGGCCTCAATGGGTTTCTGCTGATTGTCGGCTGCCTCATGGATATTTATTCCGCGACCCTGGTGGTGGTCCCCCTCATCATGCCCATTGCCTTGAGCTATGGCATTGATCCGGTGCATCTGGGCATCATTTTTTTAACCAATATGGAAATTGGGTATTCGACGCCGCCGGTAGGGATGAATCTCTTTATCGCGGCATTCCGGTTTAATAAACCGGTGCTTGACCTTTGCCGGGCGGCTATTCCTTTCTTGATTATTTTGTTTATCGCCCTGATGCTGATTACCTATATTCCGGATATGAGTCTTTATCTGATTACCAGATTCGGCATTCAGTAGATGCCAACGCGCCTGCAACGGCGGGTTCATTCATGGGGTTCGCCATGGCCAGACGGAAGAAATTTGGAATCAAGGATATTGTCGAGGCCGGATTCCAGGTTGTGCGGAAAAGCGGCATGGAGAACCTGACGGCCCGCGCCATAGCCCTGGAGCTGGGATCGTCGACCATGCCGATTTATACGTGCGTGAATTCCATGCGGGAGGTGGAGGAAGCCATTGTCAAGCGGGCATGGCGCGTGCTTCAATCCTATCAGATAAAGCCCCGAAGCGGGGATGTTTTTATCGATATGGGGCTGGGGTATGTGCTGTTTGCAAAAGATGAAAAATTTTTGTTTAAATGCATTCATGACGAAAAATACGGGGACATCAACACCCGGCACAGCGAAGCGAACTTCGCCTTCAATATGGAGCGGATGGCGGATTGCCCTTTAACGAAGCATCTTTCCCCGGAATCCCTGCAGCAACTATTATTTCAAGGGTTTTTGTTCAGCCATGGATTCGCCAGCCTGTTAAACAGCGGCATGGGGTCCAGTGTCCGGATGCTGGACAGCGAGGAAGCCATTACTCAGTTTTTCAAACAGGCGTCCGCCATTGCATGGACCGGGCTGCAATCCGCGATTTTTTAGATGGATAGAAGGAAGGATGCACACAGTCTGAGGGAAAAGCTTCACCGGAATGACGATTTTGTGTGGATATTTCTTTGCCCAATGAACAACTTTGGTCGGCGGAGGGGAGCCCATTGCGATGCGGCCCTGACCCTTCCGGTTTCCGTGGATCACGGGGGCAAACTGTTTGAGCGGATAGAAACCGGCAAATCCGATAATGACGATGAAGGCCATCGGCATCACAAGCTTCAATATCCCCCTTCAGCCAGCGAGTTTTTGCCCACGCCACGGAAACCGGAAGGGTCAGGGAGCTTTCCGC
>DAIEHU010000280.1 GCA_027353395.1 Desulfobacteraceae bacterium | reverse complement strand
ACCGTTTGAATGGTGGTATTTTGACGGCCACCTGGATAACGGGCAGGTTTTTGTCGGCGTGTTTCAGGCACCCAGTTTTACCACCGGCAAAATTGAAGCCATCTTTTCCCTCTATTCCGCGGACTGGACCCGTGAGGATCACATCATTACGCTAAAACCTGAAGACGTGGAAATATCGAAAGATGACATTCATATTGAAACACCAGCCGGCTTTATCCGTCGCATAGATGATCACACCTACCATGTCCGCTGGGCCATTGATGATATTGAGGCGGAGTTTACGCTGACCACATTTGCCCAGGGGTGGATTCCGGTTGAAGAAAACGGAAAAGTTAACAAGCCGGAAAGGGATTTCTTTTGGGCGGTTCATCAGGGCAGAAACACGATTCACGGCACCATCACACGAAACGGAAAAACAGAGCATGTTAAGGGCGTTGGGTATGCGGATCACAACTGGGGCAGAAAACCCTTAAATGAAATTACTAAAAAATGGATCTGGGGCCGGATTATCGCCAAAGACTATACCATCATCTATGCGGATGTCGATTATCAGGAACCGGATCTGGTTTTAAATCCGCTTTATATCGCAAAAGGGGACCGGATGATCCTCGGTTCCGGAAGTCCCGCCATCCGCCAGTGGGATTTTGAAACGCATCCGGATTTAAAACGCCATTATCCACGACAGGTCGAAATATCTTATGACTCGAAGGATGTGAGCGTGCGGATCCATATGACGAAAAAAAGGCTGGTGGAAGAGGTTGACCTTGTTGAAATCGCAGGTTATCGCGGCGTGCTTAACTGGCTCATCCGGACGTTTGTTGCGCGGCCGTCATATTTCAGGATTATCGCCGATTATGAAGCGACAATAACAAATGGGGATTGTTCAGACAAAATTTCCGGTGAATGCCTGTATGAGGTGATGGGTTTTGAGTAAGGCAGCGGCGTTTAAAAAGAAAATCAATTTAAACGCCGTTGATGCCGGTTCTGTTTTTATTTTGCGGGGCCGAAGGAGCGGATGAAAAGATCGCGGAGCGCCTGCCGTCCGTCATCGGAGAGGTTGCGGGTGCCGGTGCCGGCAAAGGTTCCCGAGGCAATCATGGGCATTTTTTCAACCCACTGGCTGTTTTCCCATGAAAACCATGCCTTTTGGTCCTGATCATAGACAAAGAGCGGCCGGTTAAACAGTTTTGCCAGCTCGACTCCCCAGCCGGTTCCCCCTTTGACGGTGTTGTCCGCCTGTATCCACCCCACGGCAATCACCTGGTAACCGTTATTGACCATGTGGAAAAGGGACTGAATGACTTTTCGGATTTTATCTGTTTTGGAATAGGTGCGGTTCATCCGTTTGGACACAATTTCCATACTGATATCACCCTTTTGCAGCTCTTCCCGGCTCAAAACCCGGACGCCCCGGGTGCGTTCGGCATCATGCCCTTCAAATGAGAAATTTACCTCATTCATGCCCCAGGCCTCGGCAAGTTTGCCAAATTCCGCTTCAGCCCCTTTGTGGCCGCCGCTGTACAAGGCCGTTTTTGAAATGTCTGTCATTGGAATCTCCTGAATTTTCCATCAAATGTGCATTTATTCAAAAAAATACCCCGCCGGGTTTTGGCGGGGTGAGTTATCATTATAATAATTCCGCTTTTTCGTATTGCAACCCTGTGGGCAAAGAAAAGTTGGGAAATAGGCAATTCCTGCGTCAATTAAGGATATCCTTTTCCGGGCTTCAGGGGCGGTGTCACCCGGCCCGTACCCTGGTGGTCCTGTCTCCGTCCAAAATTTCCGGGAAAAAACTCCGCCTTGTGTTATCCAGCGGGATGAAATAATACAAAGTGAGACAAACCGGTATCATTATTTAAAGAGATAAAAATACAAAAAATCAAACAAGGGGACGGCGACAGGGCATGACGACGGTGAAAAAAGGGCAGGAAATAGAACTGGAAATTTCGGATTTGGCTTTTGGCGGGAAAGGCATTGCAAAGCTCGACGGTTTTGCGGTTTTTGTGGATCAGGCGGTCCCCGGCGATCGGGTGCTGGCCCTTATTGTCAAAAAAAAGAAAACCTATGCCGAGGCCCGTGTCCTGTCGCTACTGACCCCGTCAGCGGACCGGATTGACGCGCCGTGCCCATACAGCGGATATTGCGGGGGATGCAAATGGCAGTTTTTCCAGTATGAACGGCAGATTGAATACAAAAGACGGCATGTGGCGGAGTCGCTTCATCACATCGGCGGGCTGGAACATGTGACCGTGCATCCCACCAAGCCATCCGAACGGATTTTTGAATACCGCAACAAGATGGAATTCTCTTGTTCCGACCGGCGATGGGTGATGCCTGACCAGCTTGGTGATGAAGAAATTGACACTAGCTTTGCCGTTGGCCTCCATGTTCCTGGAACCTTTGACAAAGTGCTGGATATAGATGCGTGTTTGCTTCCGCCATCAACCGGCAACCGGATATTGACCGAAGTGAAACACTACATGAAACACTCCGGTTTTCCCCTTTATGGACTGCGGTCCCATGAAGGGTTCTGGCGGTTTCTCATGCTCCGGCATTCGGTGGCCCATGATCAGTGGCTGGTGAATATCGTCACTGCCCGGGAGGACCGGACCGTGATGAAGCCTCTGGCGGATGCGTTATATAAAAAAATTCCGGGCGTGGTGTCGGTTGTCAATAATATTACCGCCCGGAAATCCGGCGTGGCGGTGGGCGAATATGAAGTGACACTGGCCGGGGACCGGTGTCTGAAAGAACGGCTGGGGCAATTCGAATTTGAGGTTTCGGCCAATTCCTTTTTTCAGACCAATATCCGGGGGGCGGCCGTTTTATATGACACGGTCAAGAAGTATGCCTGGCTTTCCGGAACTGAAACCGTTCTGGATTTGTACAGCGGCACCGGCACCATCCCCATCTGGCTGGCGGATGGCGCTTCTGAGATTACGGGTATTGAGATCGTGGAAAGCGCGGTGGCGAACGCCCATGAAAACTGCCGGCGAAACGGGGTCTCCAACTGCCGGTTTCTGGTGGGGGACATTCGTGAGAAAATGGCGGCCATCACACATTCTCCCGATGTGCTGATTATTGATCCTCCCAGAACCGGAATGCACCCGGATGTGGTCAAGCAGGTTCTGGCGATGGCCCCGGAACGCATTGTTTATGTTTCCTGCAATCCCGCAACCCTGGCAAGGGATGCGGGATTGATGAAAGACGTTTACCAAGTCGTTGAGGTCCAGCCTGTTGACATGTTTCCCCATACGTTTCATATTGAGGCTGTGGCGAGAATGGTGAAGATAGGAAAATGATAATTGATGAATGGAGGCATTTATGAATATTACCATGTCCCCCATCGGGGTATTTTATACAGACGAAAAAAATATTCCCCGGCACTGGAGTGTCTCGGAGGCAGAAGGCCGGCTGGAAATTGACCCGGTGTATGCGGTAGGGTTAAAGGACATTGCTGCCGGTCAGAAAATTATCGTGCTGTTTTATTTTCATCAAAGCCCGCCTTTTGAGTATAAGCATCTTGTCCAGTCGCCGCCCCATAAAAAAAAGTCCATGGGCGTTTTCAGCATCTGTTCGCCCATGCGTCCCAATCCCATCGGGTTGTCAGTGCTTTTGGTGCTGGAAGTAGCGAGCAATATGATAAGGGTAAAACAAGCGGACATGATCGATAAAACCCCGATTTTGGACATCAAACCCCATATATCGGAATGA
>DAIEHU010000027.1 GCA_027353395.1 Desulfobacteraceae bacterium | reverse complement strand
TTCCACCATTGTATACTGGAGCACGGTGTCAACCGTCCACCGGTTCAAATCCAGGCCCATGCCAATGGAATAGGTCTTTTTATCCGCATCCGCCCAGACCACATCAAAAGTATTATCCGGGATCGGCGTGGGATCATAAAAATAACCGCCCCGCAACCTGCAAATATCCGTCATCAGCCATTCAATTCCGAATTTAAGCTGCCGCGTATCATTCCAGTCCCTAAGATTTGTCAAAGACGCGCCGGTGGTGGTTTCTCCCGCAAATCCGGATAATATCGCCAGCGTATTCCGGAGTTCCGGATCATCGATTTTCAATGTTTCCTTATCAATCATGCTCCAGTGTGTCCATACCACATCCATTTCCATGGATAACCGGTCATACGGCTGATACCGGATGCCGCCCTGAACCTGGTCCGGAAAATCCATGTTATCCATGCTCACATCAAATTTGTACTTGCTGAGGCTTGTCATGGCGCTTTTGGAACCAATCTGGAGCAGCGTATTGAGACGCGCTTTTTCCGAATCGTCAAGCCCTATAAATTCCAGATGGCCATCATACGACACGTCTGTTTTGCTCCGGTAGGTCAAACCGATGCTCACTGCCTGGGAAGGCTTATACATCGTGCCGACGTTGAATGAATAATTGAAATTGTCGTCCATCTTAATTTTTTCAGCAGCGGTAATCGGGGTTCCCATCACGCCGACACCCAGCGCATACAGGCCATAAGACTGGACCTTGAGTTCGTCGGTTGCTTTTCCCATGGACACGCCAAGCCCGAAAGACCACTGGTCATTCACCTGATACGCCAGCGCAGGCGTTGCGACTTCCCTTGTGATTCCAGCCTTATAACAGTTATACGCGCCGGGGTTTTTGGCGGGATTCTTCTCCCATTCCACCATGAGCCCAAACGGCGCATAAACCGAGATGCCGGCGGCGATTTTTTCATTGATGGGCATGGCGAAACCCAAATGCGGGGCGAAAAGAACCGGGGATTTGTCATATATGTTGGTGGGGCCGATATTTAAATCAGCGACTTGAAAATCTTTGGCTTTCAGGATCGGATTGATCGCCATCACTCCGGTTGAAAGGGTGGTGCTGCGTATCTGTGTCAATCCCGCCGGGTTATAATATACGGCATACGGATCATCCGCATAAGCAGTGAAAGCGCCACCTAAGGCTGAAGCTTTGGAGCCAATGCCATAAGTATCCACATTTCCGGCAAAAGAGTTTGAGACGCAAAAAAACAGCATTGGAAAAACCAATAAAAATTTTTTCATCGTTCTCTCCTTTCCATTTCAGTTGGATGTGAATTCAAGAATTCCGTGCTGAATTTTTGATTGCGCCATCACCTCCTTTCTTGTTTTTTGCTGTAGCGTTCATGATTGGAAAATCGCCCATTCATCCGCAATCGGCAGGGGGTCTTACCGGCCATAATACGCAATAATGGACGCCTTGGCAATGGCGTTCTGATTGAGATAAAATCCGACTGCAGCGGGCGTGGCCGATGCATCCAGGCCCAGTTTTTCCACTTTCAGCGCATAAACAGTAAACACATAGCGGTGAGGCGGATCGCCGACCGGAGGGCAGGCTCCGCCGAAACCCGTTGCCTTAAAATCGGTCACGCTCTGGATGCTGCCTTTAGGGGCGAGATGCTGCTCCGGATTTCCGGCCCCTGCCGGCAGGGATGTGATATTCACCGGAATGTCAAATATCAGCCAGTGCCACCACCCGCTGCCGGTGGGCGCGTCCGGATCATACACCGTGACCGCAAAACTTTTGGCGTCTTTGGGCGCATTTGCCCATTGCAGATGGGGTGAAATATTTTTCCCCTCACACCCAAGCCCGTTAAACACCTGTTTTTCCGAAAGCTGCCCGGATAGATCGTTGCTTTTCAGCGTAAAGCCATCGGCGAATACAACACCGGCGGATAAAATGAACGTCAGAACAATGGTAAAAATTTGTTTTTTCATGTTTTCCCCCCTCTGCAAAAAGGTTGAATGGTTTATGATTTGCGGCTCCGGCCGTCAACCCTGGAAAGCAGCCCGGCCCCAATGATAAACAAAAACAAAATGCTCAATACCCCCCAGCGGGAATGTCCGGTAAGTCTTCCTACCACCCCCATGAGAAACGGCCCGGCAATGGCCGCGAATTTTCCAAAAACATTATAAAATCCGAAAAATTCAGCGCTGTTTTCAGCAGGGATCAGGTTTCCGAAAAAACTGCGGCTTAAAGCCTGAATGCCGCCCATGCTGGAGCCCACAAGAAACGCGATAAACCAGAAAATAACCGTTTTTATTTTGATATCCGGTATTTCCGGGAGCAGAAAAGCCATCAGGGTGATGACGCAGTACACGCATATCCCTGCCATCAGCATGGTTTTTGCGGAAAACCGGCCGGCCAGCCGACCATAAAGCAGCGCGAAAGGAAACGCGATGACCTGAATGAAGAGTATCACAATGATAAGCAGCGTCACCCCAAATCCCAGATCCCTGCCGTAGGCCGTTGACATGCTGATGATGGTATCCACGCCGTCGATATAAAAAAAATAGGCGATCAGGAAATAGAAGGCCTGCCGGTGCCGCCGGATATTGACAAATGTCCGGCATAACCGTGAAAAAGCGTCTTTTACGGGATCAGGAGACAGGGGCGCGGCGTATTTCTGCTTCACGTTTTTCAGCATGGGCAGGGAGAAGGCGAGCCACCAGATAGCGACAATCCCAAACCCGAGTTTGGACGGGAGAACAGGGATTGTCGGATACGCGTCACCGGACGCGGTCAAAATTAATCCAATAATAATGAGAAACGGAATCACGCTGCCGATATATCCCCAGGCGTAACCGGCGGCTGATACCCGGTCCATGCGGTCCCCCTCCGTCACATCCACAATAAAGGCGTCATAAAAAATATTCGCGCCGGACCAGCCCACCCGCGCCGCCATAAAAAGCAGGAGGCACGGCAGCCACTGCCCTTTCTGAATAAGGGTCAAGGACAGGGTAAACCCTATGCCAAGGGTCATAAACGCCGCAAAAAATTTGATTTTAAACCCTTTATAATCCGCCATCACGCCCAGAACGGGAGCAAGAACGGCCAGTAAAAGGGATGCGGCGGAATTGGCGAACCCCCAGTTTGCTGTTGAAACCGCATCTGGCAGTCCGCTTGCGGCGAAATCCTTGAAAAAAATAGGCATGACCGCTGTCACCATCACCAGCACAAATGCCGAATTGCCCACGTCATAAAGGATCCAGCTCAGTTCTTCATGGGTCGCATAGGATTTCGACATGAGGATATATGATCCTGCATTTGCTTTGAAAGGATTAGACGCACATCAGGTGATGGCTGGAATATAGTCGGCCAGTCGGCGCGATGTTTCCCGCAGGTTCGCGCTGAGCAGCCGGGCAATGCCCTTGAGCATTTTTGCGCCGATTTTCGTGTGTCTCTCAAGTATATGATCAAAAGCGCTTTTGGAAAGGGTATAAAGGAGTGTTTGCGTACATACCTGGGCCGTGGCCGATCGGGGCGCGTCATCCACGATCGACATTTCTCCGATGGATTGCCCCACTGTCAGCCTAGCCAGCATCGCCTCATGGCCGTCCGCCTCGGCTTTTTTGATCACATCCAGTTCGCCCTGCGCAATAAAACACACAAAATTTCCCTTATCCGCCTCGTGAAACAGAATGTCGCCGGGGGTCAGTTCGATAATGCTCATATGCCGGGCCACTACTTTCAGTTCCTCGGAGTTCATCTGGTCAAAGATCGGCTGATTCATGAAAAAATCAATAATGTCCCTTGAGGGATTTTCTCCGAGCATACGCGTTCTCCCATAAAGCGGAAAGGTTTTGGCGCCGGACCATCCCGCAGGTATAAATCAGGAGGGAGGCAAATCACCGTGTAACCAGTTTAATGATATATCATTTTTTTAAAAGCAGGTAGAGCAAAAAATACATCGTTTGATTCTTATAGCCTTTCTGATTTTTTGACATTAAAATGAAATCTCTTATATTGATTCTGGAACCATTTAAAGGTGTAACCGATTCATCGGTCATAGAATAAAGGTGGACACATGAAACAGTATGCAGCGCCAGAGTCCATGTCGACCCAGCCCGACCGGTTTTCCCGAATCCGGGAAACACTGCTTGCGGAACCGGTTTGGCTCTGCCCGGAGCGGGCATTTCTGATTACCGATTATTTCAAACACCATGATGACAAAAAAGACCCCATGGTGGTCCGCAAGGCAAACGCCTTCCGGCATCTGCTGATGAATAAGTCGGTAAAAATCTGGCCGGATGAATGGATTATCGGCAATATGGGAAGTAAGCGCAAATCCGCCATTATCCAGCCTGAACTGGCGGGCGTGTTCATGAGTGAAGAATTGCTGTGGATCGATAAACGAAAAACCACCCCGCACCCTATTTCCTGGCCCGACCGGGTCCGTCTCCTGACCCAGGTGATTCCCTACTGGCTCCCCCGGAACATGGTGGTCAACGCTTTTCGGAAGCATCCTGTCCGCTTTGCGCGCTATGTGCCGGAACAGCTTAACGCCACTTATTATCTGATCAACGAAGCTGGCGGCATCGGCCATTTTTTGCCGAACTATGAAAAAATAATTCAGATCGGCATCGAAGGATACCTGGAATTGATGAAAAACCAGGATGACGATCTGCACCGGGCCGCAAGAATCGCCTGCGAAGGGCTCTCCAGCTATGCTGCGCGGCTGGGAGAAGAAGCAAGCCGTCAGGCCGGCCTTCTAAAAGATCCGGTCCGAGCTAAAGAACTGACAACCATTGCAGATGTTTGTTATCGCGTGCCGCAAAAACCGGCGAAAACCTTTCACGAGGCAGTCCAGGCCCTGTGGCTGGCCCACATGGGCGTTTGTCTGGAAGGGCTCAATTCGGCGGTGTCGTTTGGCCGGGTGGACCAGTATCTCTATCCTTATTATAAAAAAGATATGGCGGAAGGCCGGATCACGAAGGCGTCTGCGTTTGAACTGCTTTTGTGCTTTTCGGCGAAAACCACCGAACACGTGTTTCTGACATCCGGGCGCACCAGCCAGTACCACGGCGGGTTTCTGGTGGCCCAGGCCGCCACGGTCGGCGGCATGGACAAGGATGGAAAAGATGCGGTCAACGACCTGACCTATCTTTTTTTGGACGTCATGGCGCATGCCGGGTTGCGGGATCCCAACTATATGGCCCGGATTCATGCCGGGTCTCCGAAGGAATACATTCGCCGGGCTGTGGATGTGGCCCGTAGGGGCAAGGGAGTGCCGGGCCTGTTTAATGATGTTCCTGCTGTGGAATCGCTTCTCAGGCACGGGTTTCCGCTGGAAGAGGCCAGGGATTACGGGATTGTGGGATGCGTGGAGCCCTCGTTTCCGGGCCGGAGCTTTTTCTCCACGGATGCGGCCTTGATGAATCTGCCGCTCTGTCTGATTCTGGCCATTAATGAAGGCCGGCGAATCGGCCGCCGCCGCCGCATCGGCGTAAAAACCCCGCCGCCGGACAAGCTTGATTCAATGGATGCGGTCATGGACGCTTTTGCCATTCAGGTCAACCATATGGCGGACCGAATGATCGATGATCTGAAAATACTGGAAACAGGCAACCGGGACTATCACCCCACACCGTTTTCCTCCATGCTGGTGGACGGGTGTATGGAGAGCGGAAAGGATGTGACGGCCGGGGGCGCGAAATACAATTCCAGCGGGGTTCAGGGTGTTGGGGTGGCGGATGCCGCCGATTCCCTTGCGGCCATTCACACGCTGGTCTTTGAAAAAAAGAAATATACGTTAAATGAGATCATCAAAGCATTAAAGGCCGATTTTGAAGGGTTTGAAAAACTGCGGGCGGGACTTCTGAACGCCCCCAAATTCGGAAATGACATGGACCTGCCCGACCATTACGCCGGGCGGGCGGCCGCCATTTACCATGACGCATTGACGGGCTATACCAACACCCGCGGCGGCAATTATGTGCCTGGATTTTATTCTTCCACCTGTCATGTGGGGTTTGGCAACCACACCGAAGCCCTGCCGTCGGGCCGAAAGAAGGGCGAGCCATTTGCGGCGTCTCTCGGCAGCGTCAACGGCAGAGACCGGCGCGGGGTGACGGCATTGCTCAATTCCGTGGCGAAAATCGACGCGACTCTTGCCATGAACGGGTATGCCCTGAATCTTCGATTTGATAAAAATACGGTGTCCGGTGAAAAGGGATTGCGGGTGCTGACCGCGCTGACGCAAGGTTTTTTTGCATCCGGGGGCATGGAAATGCAGCTCAATGTGCTCGACCCCGACATGCTCATGGATGCGAAAAACAATCCCGGAAAATATCCGGGCGTTGTGGTTCGGGTGGCGGGTTATTGCGCCTATTTCGATGATTTGCCAAACACGGTGAAGCAGGAGATTATTGACCGGACCCGCTTGAATCCTGTTTAAGATGGCGGGGGGAACAGCATCCCCCGCCATGCCGATTCATCGCATTCGCGCTTACGGATTATTTTTCCCGGCCGTCGGCTCATTCGGGTTTAAGATCACGATTTCGACCCGCCGGTTCTGCTGGCGGCCGGCCGGCGTATCATTGCTGGCGATGGGGCGTTCCTTGCCATATCCGACGGTGCCGATGCGGTCAAAACTAATGCCGCGTTCCAGAAGGGCGATTTTGACAGACTGTGCCCGGCGTTCGGAGAGGTCCAGATTCAGCTCCGTGCTGCCGGTGCTGTCCGTATGGCCTTCAATCATCACCTTGCGGTCCGGGTATTTATCAAGAAACGCCGCCAGGTTGTCAATGGTCTGCTTGGCGCCCGGAGCCAGTTCGGCTTTTCCGGTGGCAAACAGCACATCGCCCAGGGTCAGCACCATGCCGCGATCTGTTTTTACGGCTTTCAGGTTGGCCAGTTCACTTTCGAGCTGCGCGGCCTTGGCCAGCGCTTCTTGGGCTTCACGCGCTTTGGCTTCAGCTTCGGCCTTCAATCGCATAGCATCCTCTCTGGCGGTCTGAGCTTCACGGGCGCTTATTTCCGCAGCGGTTCTGGCCTGATCCGTTTCCGCCTGGCGGGATTCAAGAATTACGGCTTCTTTTTCCCGTTTTAAATCCGCCATTTCCTTTTCAGCCTTTTTTTGCGCCGCCAGAGCCGTGGCCATTTCCGCATTTTTCTCGGCCATATAGCTCAAATGCCGCTTTTCTTCAAGATTCTTAGCCATTTCCGCTTTTTCAAGGGCCTTTTCTGCTTCATATAATGCGACAGGGGCATTGGCTTTCACATCCGGATCGGCTGAAGCGTCTTTATACGCCTCCCTGGCCTTTTCCAGAGGCGGGAATTTTCCGGTGGATGCGCATCCGCTAAGTGCCCATATCATTAAAATGAGTAAAAACAGCCATATATTAACCATTTTAAAATTAGAATGAAAGACTGGCATGACTATATTCTCCTTAAATATAAAGATTGGATTATTGGGCCTTGGATTTATGTTCGATTTCCATACGCAACGCATCAATGCTGTCCCGCATTTCCGCCGACTGAGCCTTTTCCTGTTCGGACCGGGATTTCGCTTCAGCCAGCTTTGCATCGATCAATGCTTCGTCCAGAAGCCGGCCCGCGGGTAAATATTCTTTTTTCGCCACAAGGGCTTTGGCTTCCGATAGTTTATCCTCGGCGAATTTCAGATCAAGCGGCGCATAGGTCATGGCGACGCTTTCTCTCGCCCGGACAATGGCGTTTTCTACATCTGAAATTTTTGCAAGCGGCGGCGTTCCGGATGCACACGCGCCCACGAGCAGAGACAGCGATAGAACAGATAGTCCGATCCATTTCCGGATGGTTTTTTTCTTCAGCATTGCAGCGATCCTCCATTTGGGGTTGAATTCCGTTTTTTCGTTGAGTAGATATAATGGCATAAAATTACACAGATTCTTACAAATGTCAATTTCTTGCGAGGATATTGTAAATTTCATGGACATTGCCGGAAATAGCCTCGCCACTAATTTAAGTTGCAAAATTTATTGTATTTTATTAAGACTTTAACTACTGACCGGCGGCTCGTCACCGCCGTTGTCCCCATCCGGGGCCATGCAAGAATCTCTAAAGACCCGTTTCCAGGGAGCAGCCAGCCATGAACCCCTATGCGTATCGAACCGCCGGTTACGCCGTCAAGGCGCTGTCCAATCTTTCAAGAGCACGAATCCGCACCTATGGCGAATCAATGATTCCCAAAGGCGCCGTCATCTTCGCCGTTAATCATTTTACCCGCATGGAAACCTTTTTAATACCGTATTATATTCACCGGCTGACCCGTATGCCCATCTGGGCGCTGGCGGATGCGGGCCTGTTTGAAGGCGGACTTGGCAATCTGCTCGACCGGCTGGGCGCGGTCTCCACGCGGAACCCGCACAGGGATTTGTTGATAGTGAAAAGTCTCCTGACCGGAGAGGCGTCCTGGGTGATTTTTCCGGAAGGCCGGATGGTCAAGAACAAAAAGATCTATGAAAAAAAAGACAAGGAAAAAGGCCGGTTTGTTATTGCCTCTCCGGAAGGCCCGCAGCCGCCCCATACCGGAACCGCCACCCTGGCCCTGCGAACGGAATTCTACCGTGCCCGGCTCCGCCGGATGATTGAAACCGCGCCGGAAGAAGCCGAGCGGTTGAAACAACTTTTTGGGATTGATCAGCTTCAGGCTGTCCTTGATTATGAAACCTGTATTGTTCCGGTCAATGTAACCTATTATCCCCTGCGGGCCAGGGAAAACATGCTGAGCAGGCTTGCGGAACTGTTCGTTGAAGACCTGCCGGGCCGGATGCTGGAGGAGGCGATGACCGAAGGCGCCATGCTCCTCTCCGGCGTGGATATCGACGTTCGGTTCGGCGCGCCCATCCGGGTTTCGCCGTATTTGAAAATCGCCGCCATCCAGGCGGACATCGTCTCCGCCGTTGCCATTGATTTTGATGACGCCATCCCCTCGATCAATGTGATGCGCAAGGCCGCCAATAAAATCATGGAGCGGTATATGTCCGCTATTTACCATATGACCACGGTGAACCACGATCACCTGTTCGCCACCCTGCTGCGATACCTGCCGCAAAACACCATTGATGAATCGCAATTGCGGCAAAGGGCTTATCTGGCGGCCAGTCTGTGCATTGAATGCATCCATCTGCACCGGCATGAATCCCTGATACGCAACCAGATAAGCCTTCTCACCGATGACCGGTACAATAAATTCAATAATTTTCTGGAACTGGCCATCCAGAAAAAAGTGGTCCGGAAGCAGGGAAGCACGCTTATTGTCGATGCCGACTGCTGCGCATCGTCGGATTTTCACCGCGTGCGGGTTGAAAATCCCATAGCGGTGATCGCCAATGAAATCGAACCGCTCACCCGTTTGCAGGAACTGATCAAAGACCTGGCCTGCCAGCCGGACCTCCGGATCAAATACCGGGTCAAGGATCATCTGCTTAAAAAAGCGTTTTTGGATTTTGACCGGGATTATGCGGCATTTTTCACCGAAGGCCAGTCAAAACCCAAGGAGGTGGGCCGTCCGTTTCTGATCCGGGGCCGGACAAAAGACATGGGCATTGTCCTTCTCCACGGATATATGGCCGCGCCTCTGGAAGTCCGGGCTTTGGGAGACTATCTCGGCGGGCTTGGATACCGGGTATTCGCGCCCCGTCTGAAAGGGCACGGAACGGCCCCGGAGGATCTGGCGGCAAGCACCTATATGGAATGGGTGGAGTCCATGGAGGAAGGGTATGTGTTTATGCGTGAAATCTGCCGGGAAGTGGTGGTGGGCGGGTTTTCAACGGGCGCGGGGCTGGCTCTGGATCTATGCGCCAGGGTGAAGGATATTGCCGGCGTGTTCGCCATTTCGCCGCCGCTCAAACTTCAGGATTTTTCGGCCCGGTTTGTGCCTGCGGTCCATCTTTGGAATAGACTGATGAAGAAAATGAACGTGGAATCGGCCAAACGGGAATTTATTGAAAATCACCCGGAAAATCCGCATATCAACTATTTCCGCAATCCCATATCCGGCATCATTGAACTGGACCGGCTCATGGATCAGGTGGCGGACCGGCTGCCGGGCATAGAGACCCCGGCCCTGGTGGTGCAGTCTTCAGGCGATCCGGTGGTGGACCCCAGCGGATCGCTCAAGGTGTTTCACCTTCTGGGCTCAAAAAACAAGGAATACCTGATGATCAATTACGGCCGCCACGGCATCATCAACGGCGACGGGTCCGAACGAGTGTTCGCGGCGGTGGGGGAGTTTCTGGCCCGGCTCACGGCATCCGAATAATTTTGACGCAATGATAAGGAGAATGACAATCGATGATTCTGGAAATATTTTCCGATTTTATCTGACCCTGGTGCTATTTCATTACAGGTCGTATTGAGAAACTACAGCAGGAATATGAAATCGATATCAGATGGCGGGCGTTTCCCCTCAATCCCGATATCCCGCCAGAAGGCGTGCCCCTGGACCGGTATGCGGCGGAGCGGCTGATGGATGTGGGCGCCATGCAGCGGCGCCTGAAACAGGCGGCGGCGGAAGCAGGCCTGCCTTTTAATGATATTCATACCCTCTATAATACACGGCTGGCCCAGGAACTGAGCGCATGGGCGGAAACCGTCGACGCCGGGAGCGCTTTTCACCATTCGGTATTTGCGGCGAATTTTATATATGGAAAAAATATTTCAGATCCGGTGGTTTTGGAAGAACTGGCTGTATCCGCCGGGCTGGATGGAAATGCAGCCGCCGATATCTTAAAAACGAGATCGTTTATGGGGCCGGTGGACAGGGACTGGGCGATTGCCAGGGAACGGGAGGTAATGGTCGTGCCGACCCTGATGCTGGGGCATGACCGGCTGGCCGGGGCCAAGCCGTATGAAGCAATGTCCAGGCTGATGGAAAAACACGGTGTGCCAAGGCATCGGGGCGCTTATCATGTTGGTGTTTCATAAAAAAGGCATCCCCGCGAGGATGCCTTTTTACGTTTTTTAGGATAAAAATCTATTTAACGGTTACGTTCACCGCAGCGGGTCCCTTTGCTCCCTGTTCGATGTCAAAAGTAACGCGATCGCCCTCGTTGAGGGTTTTAAAACCGGTTGCGTTAATGCCTGAATGATGAACAAAAACATCCGGGCCTTCTTCCTGTTCAATGAAACCGTAGCCTTTTTTTTCATTAAACCATTTTACAGTTCCATTAGCCATAGTGACGTCCTCCTTGTTAAAAAATTGCTTTTACTCCTTTACCTTCAGGCCACCACTTTGGCAATGGTAATACCTTCGTAAAGAAATTGGCCTTTAAACCATATAAAGGCCCATCCATAATGGCTAAAAATAATAAATAAATTTTTTCTAATGTCAAGTATTTGATTTGAGTAATCAAAACTGTTTGAAAAAAAATAAAGCATGTCGTAAGGTAAAAAATATTTAACGGCATGAATTTAAACATTTTTTATAAAATTCTGCAGAAATGGAAAAACATCATGACAAATCCCGTTAAACTGCGTTTCCCGGTTCACACTTTAGATGGCCAGCTTCTTTTACCCGAAGGCAGCGAGCTGACGGAAGACGCTCTCGGCCTGCTGGTGGCGGCGCATCCCTCATGCGCCTTGAAAACCTATCCGCTCATGGATCATGGGACGGTTCAAAAGGACATCTTTTCTTTATTCAACCGCCCGCCCTATGATGTCGTTTTTTCCGATTCCGACAGTATCGCTGAGATTGTCGATATCATGAAAACCGTCTGGTTTGCAGCGCCAGTGCTGGATGTGCTGGACTTCTTCAAAATGCAGGATGTGCCGACCTATCACCACATGCTGACCATCTTCGCGCTGACCATTCTGATCGCCAGGGATCTGATTCCCGGATACCGGAATCGGGTGTCGGAAATCGTCTGCGGACCGACCCATGACTTCGGGAAAATCTGTGTGCCGCTGGAAATTTTGAAAAAACAGCAGCCGCTGACTCTGAACGAACTGGATCACCTCAAGCATCACACCCTGGCCGGGTATGTGCTGCTCAGCTATTATTTTGGCGACAGCCGGAGCATTGCGGCCCTGGTGGCCAGGGACCATCACGAACGATCAAACGGGTCCGGTTACCCGAAAGGAATCAAACAGCAGGATTTGATGGTGGAAATTGTGGCGGTATGCGATATTTATGATGCGCTGATTTCCCCCCGGCCTTACCGGCTGGATTCCTTTGATAACCGGACGGCCCTGGAGGTATTGACCGCCATGGCCCAAAAAAGGGAAATCGGATGGCGGGTGGTAAAAGCGCTGATCGCCCACAACCGGGCTTCAAAACCCGGATGCCACGAAGCGGTGGTGTCGGTTGAAAAGCGGGGAACGCCGCCGGCGGATAATTGTTACGGAATACTGGCCGATGAATAAGAGGATGGGGAACCGTTTTTTTTAATTCTGATCACACATGAGGAGGCGGACAATGAAATTCCGGAAAATGGTCTGGCTGATCTTGCTGGCGGCCGCATTTGCGATTTTCTGCCGGAGCGACGGGAGGGCCGAAACCCGGATGCCGAGATTAACCGGTCAAACCGTCTATGTGCCGGTTTATTCTCATATATACAGCGGCACTAAAAATCTTCCGTTTTATTTGACCGCAACCTTAAGTATCCGGAATACGGATTTTCATCTTCCCATCACCATTACGGCGGTGGATTATTATGATTCGGAAGGCGGCCTTGTGAAAAAATACATTACCGCCCCTGTAGCGCTGAAGGGCATGGCCTCGATGCGGTATATCGTCAAGGAAACGGACACAACAGGCGGATCGGGCGCTAATTTTATTGTCCGGTGGCGTTCCGATGCCGCCGTCACTCCTCCCCTGATGGAATCCGTCATGATCAGCACCAAATCCTCCCAGGGGGTTTCCTTTACCTCCAGAGGCCAGGCGGTTGAGGAAATCTTTAAATAATTAATGACCCGGATTATGGAAAAACTACGTGTAACCGCCCAGATTCTATTTTCCTTCAGTCTTTTGTGCCTGGCTCTGGCTATCGGGTATTTTGCATTTGAAATGCATCAATTTCTAAAAGGGTTTCCCGCCATACTGGTCCAGATGGAAAAAACCGCCGTGGAAATAGGGCCGGTAGTGAAGGATATTGCGGATACCAGCCGGAATATCCTTCCCATATCCGAAAATCTTACGCGGGTGGCGGAGGGAATGCCCGCTGTTATAGCGGAAGTTAAGGCCATCCGGGAAATCCTTCCGGAAACGCTGGACAAAACCATTGTGATTGCGGGAAAAGTGGAAACCGCCAGCCGGACTCTGCCGAAAATTCTGGAAGAGGTGCGGCAAACCCGCCAACTGGCGCCGGATGCGATTAAAAAAATCGGCGAGGTTGAACGCCAGATTCCCCTGATTCTTGACGAAATGAAAAAATACCGGCGAGAACTGCCGGCGGCGAAACAGTCCCTGGACCAGGCATCAAGCGCGATTCAGGGGTTTACAAAAGAAATGGCGGAAATACGGCCTCTTGTTCCGGAAGTCCTGGCAGAAGCGGAACAAACCCGGAAGTCCATACCGGGCATGCTCGATCAGGCGGAACGCATCGTCTCCAAGGGTGAAGCTTTCGGGGCCGGAGCCGGCAGAGGAGCGGTCAGCGGGCTGTTCGATTTAATCAATCCGCTGGTGATCAGCCGTGAATTAAAAGACCTGGTGCTGCCTGGCCGGAGCGCCCCGAAGCTGACTCCCGAAGACATCCGCCTCATCCGGGAAACCACCCTTGAAATTATCAAAACCGGGACGCTGGGCGCCGAGATGAAATGGAACAACCCGGAATCCGGCAATAAAGGGGCCATGTCCGTGGTCCGCCAGTTTGATGAAAACACCGCCACCTGCAAGGAATTGAGAACGAAGATCTGGCTTAAAGACGACAAAACCCATGATTTTAATGTGATATTTTGCCAGCAGGCAGATGGCTCCTGGCTTGAAAAAGGCAATCCCGTTTCCAATAAATGAAAACGGGCGATGCGGATTTACCGGGTGAGTCAGCAGGGGCGAGGTTTACCCTCGCCCGCTGTGGGCGCACATAAAAAGCGCATTTCTACAAAATTTTCCGTTAGAGATAAAAGACACTATATATCCTCATCATAGATATCATCAGCCGCCATGTTTTTTGCGTCTTTTTTCTTCGGCTTGGGCGGCTTTTCAGCAATCATGGCCTCGGTGGTCAGCATCAGTCCAGCCACGGATGCGGCGTTTTGAAGCGCGGAGCGGACCACTTTGGCGGGATCAATGACACCTGATGCAAACAAATGTTCATATTGTTCCGTATCCGCGTTAAATCCGAAATCGTCCTTGCCTTCCCGCACCTTATTGATCACGATACTGCCGTCAAGCGCGGCGTTGCAGGCGATCTGGCGCAGGGGCGCTTCCAGGGCGCATTTTAAAATATTGACGCCGTTTTGGGCCTCGCCGGACACCTTGACCTCATCCAAGGCTGGAATGCAACGGACCAGGGCCACACCGCCGCCGGGAACAATGCCTTCTTCAACCGCGGCCCGTGTCGAATGCATGGCGTCCTCAACCCTTGCCTTTTTTTCCTTCATTTCCGTTTCAGTGGCCGCTCCGATATGGATTACCGCCACGCCGCCCGCCAGTTTGGCCAGCCGTTCCTGAAGTTTTTCCCGGTCATAATCGGATGTGGTATCTTCAATCTGAGCGCGGATCTGCCGGATGCGGCCTTCAATGGCCTCTTTTGTACCGGCCCCTTCAACAATTGTGGTATTATCTTTCGTGATGCGGACAGTTTTGCACTGGCCCAAATCCTCCGGCGTAATATTTTTCAGCTTGATGCCCACCTCGTCGGATATGACTTTCCCGCCGGTCAGGATAGCGATATCTTCCAGCATGGTTTTTCGGCGGTCACCAAAACCTGGGGCCTTGACAGCCGCCACTTTTAACGCGCCCTTAAGCTTATTGATAATCAGTGTCGCCAGGGCCTTGCCTTCAATATCCTCCGCAATGACCAGAAGCGGCCGCCCGCTTCTGACAGCATGTTCCAGAACCGGCAAAAATTCCTCAATGCCGGTAATTTTTTTTTCATGAATCAGGATATAGGGATTTTTCAGAACCGCCTCCATTTTTTCCGAATCCGTCACAAAATAGGGAGACAGATATCCGCGGTCAAACTCCATGCCTTCCACAACTTCAAGCGTGGTTTCCATGCCTTTGGCTTCTTCCACGCTGATAACACCCTCTTTGCCGACTTTTTCCATGGCATCGGAAATGATTTTTCCCACGGATTCGTCGTTGTTGGCGGAAATGGCGCCCACCTGTTCAATCTCCTTTTTGTCTTTCACCGGTTTGGAGAGTTTTTCCAGGGCCGCCACAACAGCCGCCACCCCCTGGTCAATGCCGCGTTTGAGGGACATGGGGTTGATGCTCGCCGCCACCATCTTATGCCCCTCGTTGTAAATGGCCTGGGCCAGAACGGTGGCGGTGGTGGTGCCGTCTCCGGCCACGTCAGAGGTTTTGCTGGCGACTTCACGAACCATCCGCGCCCCCATATTTTCAAACTTACCTTCAATTTCCATTTCCTTGGCCACAGTGACGCCGTCCTTGGTGACATTGGGGGAACCAAAGGATTTTTGCAGCACCACATTATTGCCCTTTGGCCCCAGCGTTACTTTCACCGCGTCGGCCAGCAGGTTGACGCCCTTCTGCATATGGGATCTTGCTTTATCACCATAACAAATCATTTTTGCGGTCATATTTGCGCTCCTTCCTGATTAATTTAAAATGCCCAATATGTCGTCTTCTTTCATGAAAATATGCTCAACACCGTCAATGGCTATTTCGCTGCCGGCATATTTTGAAAACAACACCGAATCCCCTTCCTTGACTTCAAGGGGTATGCGAACGCCGTTGTCGTCCCGCAGACCGGGGCCGATCGCTACAACAGTGCCTTTCTGGGGCTTTTCTTTCGCAGTGTCAGGAATGATGATCCCACCTTTGGTGACGTTTTCCTCTTCCATTC
>DAIEHU010000279.1 GCA_027353395.1 Desulfobacteraceae bacterium | reverse complement strand
CGTCTTCTGCTTTTAGACGAACCAGCCTCAGGGCTCAATATCGTGGAGACGATACGGCTTGGGGAGCTGATCAAGAAATTCCGCGGGCAAGGCGTCACTGTTCTGCTGGTGGAACATGACATGAGTTTAACCATGGAGATTTCAGATCAGATTATTGTTCTTGACCAGGGTAAAAAAATCGCTGAAGGAACACCCCGTGCTGTTCAGGAAGATGAAGCGGTCATTGCGGCCTATCTCGGAACGCCGAAAAAAAAGCCGGAAAACGATTAGCCGGAAGGTGGAAAACGGATTGCATTCATGCTGCGCATCACCAATTTAAAATGCTATTATGGCCGGATCATGGCCGTCAAGGGCGTGAGCCTGTCTGTTAAACAAGGCCAGATCGTCACCCTCATCGGGGCCAACGGCTCCGGAAAAAGCACGCTGCTTGAGTCGGTATGCGGGCTGTTGCCTGACTGGGAAGGGGATATCGTATTTGAAGGCGCTTCATTAAAAGGATGCGATCCGCCAGCGATCGTCAAAAAAGGCATCAGCCTGGTGCCGGAAGGCCGCTTGATCTTCCCGCCATTAAGCGTTCTGGACAACCTGAAACTCGGGGCCTATACCCTTTACCGTAAACGGGAACACGCGGCAGTCCGTGAGACTTTGGAAAAAATCATGGGCCTGTTCCCCATTTTAAGACAACGGGCGAAACAACCGGCCGGAACCCTTTCCGGCGGCGAACAGCAGATGCTCGCCATCGGACGCGCGCTGATGTCACACCCCCGGCTTCTGCTCCTGGACGAACCCTCCATGGGGCTTGCGCCGCTCATTGTCGAAAAAATTTTCGGGATTCTGGAATCTTTAAGAAAAGACGGCATCACCATCCTCCTTGTGGAACAAAACGCCCAGGCGGCGCTCCAGATCGCCGATCACGGCTATGTTTTTGAAACCGGCAGCGTCGTCCTTCAAGGTCCGGCTCCGGAGCTTCTGACGGATCAGGAAGTCAAACGCGCTTATCTTGGCAAAGATTACGGAGAATTTTATGACGACTAAAGACGAATTCCCCTTTATCACCGGGCAGGAAAAATCACAGATTCAACTGGAAAGGCTTCAAAGCACCTTAAACCGGGCATACCGGAACGTGCCTTTCCATAAGAAACGGTTTAAGGATATGGGTATCGACATATCCGACGTCAGCCTTCTATCCGACCTCGCCCGGCTGCCCTTCATGGAGCGGCACCATATCAGCGACAATTATCCCTACGATCTGTTCGCGGTCCCCCTGCGGGATATCGTGAGAATCCATACCGCGCCGGGAACCGCCCAGAATCCCACGGTAAGCGGCTATACGCCTCAGGATCTGTCCGCCTGGCAAAGCATTCTTACAAGGGCGCTGCTGGCCTCAAATATTACGCCCCATGATATTCTCCAGATCATATTAAATCCGGGCCTCGCGAACTGGGGACGGGATTATAAATCCGGCGCGGAAGCCATCGAAGCAAGCGTCATCCCGTACACGCCCATGTCCATTGAAAAAAGAATCATGGTGCTTATGAATTACCGGACCTCCGTTTTGGTCAGCACGCCGGATTCGGCCCGGCAACTGGCCGCCTATGCACGCGACAGGGGCGTCAACACCACCGCCCTTGAACTCAAATCCCTGATTCTTGCGGGGGAAGCGGTTGATCAGGAAACAAGAAGACTGCTGGAAGAGCAATTGGGAGTAAAGGTCTGGTCTCACTATGGCCTCAGCGAAGTTCCAGGACCGGCCATTGCGTTTGAATGCGAAACCCATGAGGGCCTTCATGTCAATGAAGACCATTTTTTCCCGGAAATCGTGGATCCGGTATCCGGTGATGCGCTGCCGGATGACCGGTTTGGGGAGCTGGTGCTGACAACGTTGACGACCCGCGCTTTTCCGCTGATCCGTTTTAGAACCGGCGACCGGGCCCGAATCATTCCGGAAACCTGCGCCTGCGGCAGCCAGCTCCGGCGCATTGAATGGGCGGGTGAACGTTTGGATGACCTGTTCAATATCGACGGGGTAAAGATTCACACCCGGCAAATAGAGCTTGCGATAGCGTCACTTCTGGGGTTTTCTTTAGACACACCCGCTTTTCATGTCCGCCGGATAGATGAAAGGCAGTATATTGAAGTATTTATACCCGTCAACGAATTGATTTTCTCAGATGAAATCAAGGAACTGGAAGCCTTGATTCATCGGGCGGAAACCAACCTTCTGGAGAATATCGGCATCCCTGTGGTGATCCGGTTAAAAGAAAACCGAACCAGTTGAAAAATTATTTCTCCGCTGTTTCAAATGATTCCACCACCACTTCGATTTTTTCCGGCAAGGCTTCCGGCGCTACCCGTGACTGGTTAAAATAGAAAGCGACTTCCCTGAAGCTGAACGTTTCCTCAGCGCCCACAGCCAGAAAATTGATGGTGTCCTGCTGCTCGGATGTTTTGGGGACGTCGGAAATATACCATGTTCCGGACGTCAACACCTCGCCGCAGGACCGGCAATAGGCGGTCACGACCACGTTCTTCAAATCCACCTCGCCGGAATTGCGAATCTTTCCGGTGGCGTCGATGGTCCAGTTAAAATCCCCATCCTTGCGGATCGTAAATTGCTGGTCAGTGACTTCCACCTTGCCTTCTTTTTTCTTCGCGCATGCGGACAGGCCAATGCACATCATGACAGCCAGCGCCAGCGCCGAAACCAGACGGGTATTGAATTTCATGACATGTTCCCCCTTTTATAAAGAAAATTAGAATCATTGAAGAATGCTCATTTTCCTGCCGTTTCAAAGGATTCAACGACGGCTTCAAGCTTGTCCGGCATGGATTTCGGCTTTTCCGAAACCGTATTGTACATGAACGCCACTTCTTTAAAGTTAAACTCTTTTTCTTCACCAACGGCCAGATAAGGGATGGTATATTTTTGTTCGGGCGTTTTATTCGCGCCTGACACAAACCAGTATCCAGGTTTGATCATTTCAATGCAGGAACGGCAGAATCCCGTGACCACAACGTTCTTAACATCCACATCCCCCACATTTTTCACCTTGCCTGTAGCGTCAATCACATACGCTTTTTCCGAATCCTGGCGAAGCGCAAACTTGCTTTCAGTGACGATCACCTTCCCTTCTTTTTTCTTTTCCGAGCAGGAGAACAGGCCAATGGACATAATAACTGCAAGCATAAGCGTGGAAGCCAGACAGATAGCGGATTTCATGGTATTCCTCCCCAATTAAAAATTAGAACCACCGGGCACTCATTTTCCCGCGGTTTCAAACGATTCAATATAGACGTCAAGCCCTTCCGGATTCGTTTTAGGCGTCTCCCCTGCTTTGGTATAATAAAATGCGATTCCTTTAAATTTATATTTCATCTCAGCGCCTTTCGGCAAATAAGAGATGGTATCTTTTTGTTGAGGCGTTTTCTCGATCTGGGTGACAAACCATTTGCCGCTGATCATCACCTCATCACAGGCACTACAACGCCCTGTAACGACGACATTTTTAACATCCACATCACCGACATTTTTAACTTTCCCGTTCACATCTAAAGAGAATGCGACCTTTCCATCCTTCTCTAACGTAAATTCTTTCTCTGTGACAATCACCTTTCCTTCTTTTTTTTTCTCTGAACAGGAAAACAGCCATAAGTTAACCAGTAATACGCACAAAATGACAGCAAAAAGTTTAACTCTGGATTTCATCGGGCTCTC
>DAIEHU010000278.1 GCA_027353395.1 Desulfobacteraceae bacterium | reverse complement strand
GAAAACGTGGGGATGACTTTCAGATTTTTTTCGTAACAATAGTCGAGATCGTGAAAACCAGCGCCGACGCCCAATGCGTACAGCACTACATCTTTCCAGGTGTAGTCCTTGGAGACCGGGCCGAGTTTTTTCCCGACAGCATCCAGGTTTAAAGCCATTTGTTGTCCTCCTTGTGTGATGATTTTCAAGTTAAAACGGAATGCATGAATGATGAATGCGACAAGTAGATTTAAATAATCGGCCGCAGTCCGAACGGTCCATTATTATATTGAACCTTGTTTTCTAGTCAATTATTTCCAACAAATGATGGAAAAACATTATGCTGTTTTTAAATGCCTGTCAAAATATTTTTTTTATTAGGTCAAAAAAATATAATTCATTGAAATAATAATTATTATTATATATTCATCCCTGGCGGAGCATTTTGGTGGCGATGCCTTTAAAAACGATATTGACTTTGGCCATGGGGAAGTTATATTTTTTCGATCAATTGATGGAAGCAAACGTTTGAAACAAGTATCATGAATTGAGGAGGATGGATGAACGGCACTGGCGCATTAAACGGATTAACGGTTCTGGATTTGTCCCGGCTTTTGCCCGGGCCTTTTTGCTCCATGATTCTGGCGGATCACGGGGCCAGGGTCATCGCCATTGAAGAAGGAAGGCATGCTGTCGAGGCGGGCATCAATACGGGGGTTCTGCGGAATAAGGAACACATGACGTTGAATCTCAAATCAGACCAGGGCCGGGAAATTTTTTTGAAAATGGCCGAACGGGCGGATGTCGTCCTTGAAGGATTCCGGCCTGGCGTTGTTGAGCGCCTTGGCGTTGGCTATCATGCCGTTTCCGCGCGCAACCCAGGGATTATTTACTGTTCGATATCCGGTTATGGGCAGACCGGCCCTTTCCGGAACGAAGCGGGGCATGATGTCAATTATCTGAGCGTCTCCGGCGTTCTAGATCTCATCGGTGAAAAAGACCGGCCCCCGTCCATTCCCGGCATCCAGATTGCGGATATGGCCGGCGGCGGCATGAACGCCGTGATCGGCATTCTGCTGGCATTGCACGCGAGACATCACACCGGAAAAGGGCAGTACATCGATATCTCCATGACGGACGGATCGTTAAGTCTTTTGTCATTGGTCCTCAGTATCAGGCAGTTTACCCGATTGCCGGTCACTCGTGCAGATTCGCTGCTATCCCAGCGTTACGCATGTTATCATACCTATGAAACCGCGGATGGCCGGTATTTGTCCATCGGCGCGGTTGAAAACCGGTTCTGGAAAAATTTATGTGTTTTTTTTGAAAAACCGGAATATATTTCATTGCAGTATGATGATGAGCGGCGGCAGGAAATTATTGACTTTATGCGCGCCAGGGTAAGGCAAAAAACCCTTGCCCAATGGCAGACGGCGTTTGACGGCAGGGATATCTGCTGGGGGGCCGTCAACACCCTGGATGAAGCCCTGGCGCATCCCCTGTTCCGGGCCAGGGACATGGTTGTTGATTTAAAAGGGGATAACGGCGAATGTAAACAATTTTTAGGTGTTCCGGTCAAACTAAGCGATACCCCCGGTTCCGTCCGGGAGCCGCCGCCCGCCTTTGGCGGGAATACGATCCGTTTGCTTGCGGAATTTGGCTATACGGAAGCGCAAATTCAGGCCTTCGCCAGAGAGGGGATCATTTAATGGTCTTGCCCTTTTGGCCATCATTTCCCGATTTATGCTCCAGAACGCCCATCATCCTGATTTTAAGAACAAAAGGTTTGTAAAATATGGCATCATCCCTTGAAAAGGCAAAACAGAATCCGGATTCAATGAAAGCCAGAATCCTCACCGCGGCCCGGAAAATATTCGGCGAATATGGATTTCACGGCACCACGACGCGCATGATCGCCAAAGCCGTGGATATTGATATCTCCACCCTCTATTATCACTGGGGTGAAAAAGGGGATTTGTATGAGGCGGTGATTATGGATATCACTGACGGCATGCGCCGGAGACTCATCGAAGTGGAGAAAATCATCAAAGGGAAACCGCTTGCGGAACGCATTCAAATCGCCATTGACGAGATGGCGGATTATCTTTTTGAAAACCCGGAAATATCCAACCTCACCCTTTTCCGGTATTTCACCAAGACGCGCCACGGAAGCATTTTGGATTTTAAAGTGCCTGAATATATCTCAGATATCGCCTATTCCATGGGGCTTGCCACGGACCGGAAAAATGTGTCGGTGGATGCGAAGATGAAAGTTTTGTCCATTATGAACGCCATCCACAATTTCGTGTCCGGTGAAAATTTTTTCCGGCCCATGATGGGGCTTGAACGGGACGATTATATCAAAGCCGCCAAGGAGACCCTCAAGGTGGTCAATGTGTCGGCATTTACGTAAATCTGCCTTTGATTTGATTATTCGATCACCAGGATATCCGCCACCAATTCCCATAAATATTTGACGGTAATATCCGCCATGCCGTGTTCTGCCAAGAGCGTCTTGATCTGGCCATGGCAACTGTGGCAGGGAAGCACGATCATCTCCGCCCCGCTTTGCCGGATCTGACGTATTTTTTTTTCACCGTAGGCCAGACGCTCATCCTTATAAGGTGTCAGCAGCGTTCCGCCGCCCCCGCCGCAGCAATACTGGTTGCCTTTATCCGGGTATAAATCCACCCAGTCGGACACGCACTGGTCCAGCACCCACCGCGGTTCGTCATAAAACCCGTGCCCGAACAGCTCTTCGGACTTGCGGCCGTAATTGCAGGGATCATGATAGGCAATACGGCCGGTGATTTTTGTTTTGTCCACCTGTATGCGGCCGGATTTGATGTAATCCACCAGCAGGTCAAATACCGTAAACGCGCCGAACCGGTCAAAGAAGTCCGGAAACCATTTTTGCAACCCGTACCGGGTCGCCAGATAAGCGTGCCCTCACTCCGGGTACATCAGGTTTTTGATGTCGAGCTTCTCCATGTGTTCCACAATCCGGCCCACAAAGACCTTCATGGCGTCGTCGTCGCCGGAGAACAATCCCCAGTTCACGCCTTCCCAGTTTGTTGAGGGAATGGTCCAGTCTTCCCCGGCTTTATAAAAAATTTTCCACCAGTGAACCAGATCTTCATTCTGGGTGTTCACCAGCTTGTTGTGAAGGGTATGGAGGAGGTTTGCCCCCTGTTTGTCAAACGGCACCTGAAAATCTTCAAAACCGGGGGTTTCCGCAAGCTCCGTGGCCACGTCCTCGATGATGAACTGGAAATCCTCCGCCGGCAGTCCCAGGTTGTTGCCGGTTTCAAGATCCAGCTCGACACCTTTGTGGATCATTCCGGGTACTTTGTCCCGGTCCACCATGCCCCTGGCAGTCCGGATGATGTTGACGATATTGATCCCCATGGGGCAGGCGTGTTCGCATTTGCCGCACATGGTGCAGAGCCAGGGCAGGGGGGAGTCGATCAGTTCCCGGTCGTTGCCCTCAAGCACCATCCGGACGATTTTGCGGGGATCAAACTCGCTGATGCCGGTGAGGGGGCAGCCTGCGGAACAGGTGCCGCAGGAAAGACAGAGGTTTGGAGCGCTTTGGATGGGCCGGAGCGGGGCTTTTTCTTTAATGGTGTGCATCACTTTGATTTCCTGAAAATATACAATATGTTGAATGATTTAGTGGGCGCTGCTCTGGGCCTTAACGTTCATTCTTATGTTTAATACTTATTCCAATTTGCGTTCAAGATGAGCCTAATATCCATGG
>DAIEHU010000277.1 GCA_027353395.1 Desulfobacteraceae bacterium | reverse complement strand
ACATGATTGCCCATTTCCGCATAACATGCGGCCGCCACAAGCCCTACATACCCGGTACCCACGATACACACATTCATTATGCCGACTCCGTTTTTTGATGATGATTGCAGAAATGGCGAACACGCCCACTGCATTTTAATGCCAAATTTAGTGGAGATACACCATATATTTCATTAAAACAAGAATCCTGTAATCCACCAATTGAATAAATGCGCGGGGTTAATACCAAGTGGCGGCGCATCGCAATGGCGCTCGGCTGTTAAAATCAAAGCGCCCTCCTCTTTTCGCCTTTCTTGCAATCCAAACATGCTATAATACTTTGTTTTTATTTGCATGTTAAGGTGTTACGTGATAACGATGCTACAAATCCGCTTTGGCAGGCGGCGAGACGCTCCTGAAACAGGTGAATGTCTTTCTTCATGACATGCATTTTTAACTCCCGGTTATTTTGACGCCGGCATGGCATTTTCCGGCCTCCCGGCCTCCCCGGCGAAATCACCAGAAGGCGAAAAAATGAATCAGAATCCGGAACAGAAGACGCGGGACATCATTGACAAACAGCTTGCGGCCTGCGGCTGGACCATTCAGAATAAGGCCAAAATCAATCTGAATGCCGCGGCGGGCGTGGCCGTCCGGGAATATCAGACAGACATCGGCCCCGCTGATTACGTGCTCTTTGTGGATGGAAAACCCATCGGCGTGATTGAAGCCAAGCGGGAAGAAGCAGGCGATACCCTCTCGGTTCATGAAGACCAGGCCGAAGGATACGCCGGGGCCAGATTAAAATACCTGAACAATGAAAAACTGCCTTTCGCGTATATCAGCACCGGCGCGGTCACTAAAATCACCGATTTCCGGGATCCCAAACCCCGGGCCAGAACCGTATTCGCCTTTCACCGCCCGGAAACCCTCCGGGAATGGCTTAAAAAACCCAAATCCCTGCGGGCTTCCCTGCTGGATTTAAATAAACTGCCCGCCGCCGGACTGCGCGACTGCCAGATCACCGCCATCACCAACCTTGAAAAATCATTCAAAAACGCCAAGCCCCGCGCCCTGATCCAGATGGCCACCGGTTCCGGTAAAACCTATACCGCCATCACCTTTGTTTACCGGCTGCTGAAATACACCCAAGCCAAACGCATCCTGTTTCTGGTGGACACCAAAAATCTGGGCGAGCAGGCGGAACAGGAATTCATGTCCTATCTGCCGGGTGACGACAACCGGAAATTTACCGAACTCTATGGGGTCCACCGCCTCAAATCCAGACACATCCCCGATGACAATCATGTCTATATCAGCACCATTCAGCGCCTCTATGCGGTGTTGAAAGGTCAGGATCTGGAAGAGAGCGCGGAAGAAGAAAACCCCAACGAACGCTGGCAGCCCAAAGCAGTGCCGCCGGTGGAATACAATGAAAAGCTGCCCCTGGAATACTTTGATTTTATCGTCATTGATGAATGCCACCGCAGTATTTATAATCTCTGGATGCAGGTGCTGGACTATTTTGACGCCTTCCAGGTGGGGCTCACCGCCACGCCGGACAACCGGACATTCGCGTATTTTCAGCAGAATATCGTTTCCGAGTATTCCCACGAAATGGCGGTGGCCGACGGCGTGAACGTGGGCTATGACGTGTATCTGATTGAAACGGAAATCTCCAGACAGGGCGCGACCCTCTGGAAAGGGGCCTATATCGAACACCGGGAACGATTGACCCGGAAAAAACGACTGCAATTGCAGGATGAGGACGAGGGCTATTCATCAAAGCAGTTGGATAGGGATATCGTCAATCCGAACCAGATCCGAACCGTCATCCGCGCCTTCAAGGAACATCTGCCGGAAATCTTTCCCGACCGGTTTGACCGGAACGGGGAGTTTGAAACGCCCAAAACCCTGATATTTGCCAAGACCGACAGCCATGCCGACGATATCATCGAAATTGTGCGGGACGAATTTGGCGAAGAAAACCGCTTTTGCAAAAAAATCACCTATAAAGCCACGGAAGACCCCAAATCCGTGCTGGCCCAGTTCCGCAACGACTATCACCCGCGCATTGCGGTCACGGTGGACATGATCGCCACCGGCACCGACGTCAAGCCCCTGGAATGCCTGCTCTTTATGCGGGACGTGAAAAGCCGCAACTATTTTGAACAGATGAAGGGCCGGGGCACGAGGGTGATTGATTTTGACGATCTCAAAAAAGTGTCTCCCTCGGCCAGGCTCACCAAGGACCATTTTGTCATTGTGGACGCCATCGGCGTTACCGGGAGCCTGAAAACCGACAGCCGCCCTTTGGAGAAAAAACCCGGCGTCCCCCTCAAAGACCTGCTGGGCGCGATTGCCGTGGGCGTCCGGGACGAAGCGCTCTTTACATCCCTTGCCAACCGCCTGACGCGCCTTGATAAGCAGGTGTCCGAGAAAGAACGCGCCAGATTTATGGAAAAAACCGGCGGCGTCAGCCTTTCCCAGGTGGTCAAAAACCTGCTGAACGCCTTTAATCCCGACACCCTGGAAGATCTCCGGGAACAGGTGGAGCAGGAAATGCCGGCTGCCGCGCCCCTTGAAAAGGACAAACGATACAAGGACTTGGAAACCGGTTTGCAGAACCGGGCCGCATCGGTTTTTACCGGTGAAGTCAATGAGTACATTGAAAATGTCCGGAAAATTCATGAGCAGAAAATCGACCTGGTCAATCCCGATGAGCTCGTAAATGCGGGCTGGGACAAAAATAACAAAGACAAGGCACGCGCCACCGCGAGCGCATTCGCGGACTGGATTGACGCCCACAAAGACGAAATCACCGCCTTGCAGATTTTTTACGGCCAGCCGTATCAACGGCGGGGACTCACGTTCGCCATGATCAAGGAACTGGTGGAGACCATTATTAATGATAAACCCGCTCTCGCCCCCGTGCATGTGTGGCGGGCCTATGAGCAACTGGAAAGCGTGAGCGGCCAGCCGAAAAACGAAATGGTCGCCCTGGTTTCCCTCATCCGCCGGGTGGCGGGCATTGACGCGGCCCTCACCCCGTTTGATAAAACCGTGGACAGAAACTTTCAGAAGTGGCTCTTTAAAAAACAGGCCGGGCCTCTCAAGTTCACCAAAGACCAGATGGAATGGCTCCATATGCTCAAAGACCAGATCGCCGCGTCCGTGCATGTGGATTTAAACGATCTCGATTACACCCCATTTGACGCCAAAGGGGGCCGGGGCCGCATGTGGCAGTTGTTCGGGGAGGGCATGAACACGATCATTGATGAATTAAATGAGGCATTGGCGGCGTAAGATGAGTGAGTTGAGGGAATTACCAAATGGGTGGCAATTTGATAAAGTAAAGGATGTTTCTTTAAGTATTCAATATGGTTATACTGAATCTTCGACAACTGAAGTTGTTGGCCCTAAATTTTTACGGATTACAGACATACAAAACCATAAAGTAAATTGGGATGATGTGCCATATTGTCTGGTTAATGGCTCAGAAAAAATGAAGTATTTACTTCAAGATGGTGATTTGGTCTTTGCAAGAACGGGCGCTACCGTTGGCAAAAGCTTTTTAATTAAAGGAGATATTCCTGAAAGTATTTTTGCGTCTTACTTAATCCGATTGAGATTTCCCCAAAGCATGAATGACAAATATGTCTGGTATTATTTTCAGTCACCATTTTATTGGTCTCAAATTATTGATAATTCCATATTGCGTTCAAGATGATTTTAATATATCACTGTTTGGACCCTTATATTTCATTATTTTGCAAGAGG
>DAIEHU010000276.1 GCA_027353395.1 Desulfobacteraceae bacterium | reverse complement strand
AGGACGGGGTTTTAAACGGGCGGCTGTATTATAATATCGGTAACAGCTGGTTTCAGGCGGAGGATATCGGCCGGGCCATATTGAACTACCGGAAGGCGCAACAGTATATTCCCAATGACCCCAACCTGCGCCAGAATCTGGAATACGCCCGGAACAATCGGCTGGACCGAATCGCGACGCCTCAGGAAACGCGGGTGTTTCAGACGCTTTTTTTCTGGCATTACGACCTGTCGACACCGGTTAAACTCATGGTGTTCAGCATTCTGTTCGCGATCATCTGGATCATGGCCGGCATCCGGCGGCTGTTGAACCGTCCGGTTCTTGGATGGGCGTTCTTGCTGGCGGTGGCTCTGGCGGTAATGATGGGCGGCTCGCTCATCGCCGAAGCGGTCAATCTCCGGCAGGTGACGCCCGGCGTCATACTGGATCCGTCGGTCGTCGCCCGCAAAGGCAACAGCGAGAATTATGCGCCCAGCTTCACAGAACCGCTTCATGCCGGCACGGAGTTCGACCTGATGGAACAGCGGGGCCGGTGGTATGACATCCGCCTGCTGGATGGACGGACCTGCTGGGTGCCTGCAAACAGCACCGGCCTGGTTCGATGAGCATAAGAAAAATCTAACGCTTTTTTAATCGTGTTTTTATGTGTCATGGTTTATCCTTCTATCATAAAAACAAGGAACGAAAGTTTTTCCCGGAGAAGCGAGGTTTTTTCCGGCCCGCCAGCCGTGAATCACATGTGTCCCGGCGGATTTTTCATCAACGGGGGTGATGGATCCGGTCATGAATGTTTACCTATACAGATCTAAGGAGAGGAATGATATGAAACTCATCAAAGAAAATTGGCTCCACAGCAACCGTCGGAAATGCTTTTCCCTGTCCACGGCGCTCATCGTATCGGCCTTTATTTGCGCCTGTAATCCGCTTGCATCCGCGGACGCGTTCGCCTGGGGCCAGCCGGCCAGAATGGTGCCCCAGGATTTTACGCAACTCGCCAAAACATGCAGCCCGGCGGTGGTTAATATCAGCACGGTGAAAACATTGAGCGCGGGTCCGGGGCGCGTGTTTGAACATTTTTTCGGAGGCCCCCAGGGCCAGCAGGATCCTTTCGGCAGATATTTTGAGGAATTTTTCAAAAACCAGCCCCGGCGCGAATTCAAGCAAAACAGCCTGGGATCGGGGTTTATCCTGGACAAGGCCGGATATATAGCCACCAATAACCATGTGATCGACGGCGCGGACGAAATTCAGGTCAAATTAAATGACGGGAAAGAGTACCGCGCAGAAATTATCGGAACGGACCCATCGACGGATCTGGCCCTGATCAAAATCAAAACCGATCACGATTTACCGGTGCTGGCCATCGGCGATTCGGATAAAATGGACATCGGACAATGGGTTCTGGCCATCGGCAGCCCGTTCGGCCTGGAGCATACGGTTACCGCCGGGATCATCAGCGCAAAGGGCCGGGTCATCGGCGCAGGCCCCTACGATGATTTTATCCAGACGGACGCCTCCATCAATCCGGGCAACAGCGGCCCCCTGCTTAACATGAACGGCGAAGTGGTGGGCATCAACACCGCCATCGTCAACGGCGGTGAAGGGATTGGTTTCGCCATTCCCATGAATATCGCCAACTCGGTTTTCGAACAATTGAAAAAAAGCGGCTCCGTGACGCGGGGATGGATGGGCGTAGGCATTCAGGATCTGGACGATAGCCTGAAAGACTATTACGGCATCCGCCAGGGCGTTCTGATTTCCGAGGTATTTCCGGGCGATCCGGCGGAAAAGGCGGGCATTGTGCCGGGCGACATTATCCTTTCCATCAATGGCAAACCCCTGGATTCCAGCCGGGATCTGTCCAAGCAAATCGCTGATCTTTCCGTGGGCAGCAAGGCGGAAATCAAACTGGACCGGAAGGGAAAGGTCAAAACCCTGGATGTCATCATCGGCCGCCGGGATGAGGCCAAGCTCAGTGCGAAAACGCCAGGAAAGCCGCAGGAGACAGGCGAAGGCAACCTCGGTATGCAGATTACAAATATAACGCCGGAAGTCGCCCGGAGATTCGGCTTAAGCGATACGGACGGCGTGATGGTGACGGAAGTGAAGGCCGACGGCAAAAGCGCCGCAGCCGGTATCCAGGAAGGGGATATTATCAAGGAAATCAACCATCAGCCGCTTATCACGGTTTCCGATTACAACCGGATCATGGGCGGAATCAAGAAAGGCGAAACCGCTCAATTCTATATTAAACGCGCGGACAAGGGTATGCTGGTGATTAAATTAACCCCGTAACAACAACACGCGGGGCCGGGCATCAAACCCGGCCCTGCCGTCCTCACAATCATAAAACCAATTGATTTATTCAACCATACAACCCCGTCACCCAGGGGCGCTGATCGCAACTCTCTTTACATGGAGAGCGACTGCGGCAGGGGCGGGGCTCGTGTTTGTTTAACCAGAAAACTTTATCAAATGCCATTCCCGCCGTTTAAACCCACCCTCCACCCCGGAAACAAGCAGAATTAATTCCGGAGCCGGTTTTGCACCCGGATTTTTCATTGCCGAAAACGTTGCGATCCAGTCATAATCTTTACTTTTCAATCCATTCCGTGTATTGTCTATTTTTCGTGCTTATCAGCAGCTCACGGTCGTCCTGATTTTCCGCATCCGCCGGAGCAGGGCGCTCCATTTCAAATCATATTTTTATTATTATCCATATATTACAAAGGAGCCTCCCATGTCCATCATTACTATTTCCAAAGGCTCATATACCAGGGGAACGGAAGTCGCCAAAACACTGGCGAAAAAACTGGGGTATGACTGTATTTCCAGAGATATCCTGCTTCAGGCCTCGGAAGAATTCAATATCCCGGAGCTTCAGCTCATCAGCGCCATTCATGACGCTCCGTCGATTCTGGAACGGTTTACCCACGGCAAGGAGCGTTACGTGAAGTATATCCGCAAGGCCCTCCTGCAGCATGTCCGGAAGGACAACGTGGTTTATCATGGCTTGGCAGGCCATTATTTTCTTCAGGATATTCCCCATGTATTTAAAATCCGGATTATCGCCGACATGGAAGACCGGGTCAGGGAAGAGGTCAAACGGACGGCCATTTCTCCCGAGAAAGCCTTGTATAACCTGAAAAAGGATGATGACGAGCGCCGCAAATGGGGGCTTCAGCTTTACGGCATCGATACCTGGGACAGCCGCCTATACGATATGGTTCTGCACATCAAGACCATCACGGTGGAGGATGCGGGCGACATGATCTATCAAATGCTGCAAACCCCGGTGTTCCGGACCACGCCGGCGTCACAAAAAATACTGGATGACCTGCTGCTTGCCGCGACCGTGGAGGCCGCTCTGGTGAAAATCGCGCCGTTGATCAAGGTGACCGCTGACGCGGGCGTCGTTTACATCGGCAATGTGGATGCCCCATTAACGGTCAAGCAGAATGTAATAAACGAGATCAGAACCCTTGCCGAAAAAGTGGAAGGGGTGAAAAAAGTGGTTCTCGGGTTGCAGGAAAAAAAAGACGAATACCATACGGTCAATCCGTTCCACAATATTTAATTTTTTCCTAAAATATCCTTTTTTCTTCCGATGCGATAAGCGTCGATGATGCCGAAAACCCAGCAGATCACAATCAAAAAAAAAGCGCCGTTGATAATCAGGTTATCAGATGCCGTAACGGCGCGGGTGGCGGCGTCAGTCATCGTGCGTACGTCGATGGTTCCGCCGTCCGCAGCAAGGTTATCCAGAATGGCCAAGGCGAT
>DAIEHU010000275.1 GCA_027353395.1 Desulfobacteraceae bacterium | reverse complement strand
GCCGCTTTTAATCGGGATTTCCACGTTTCTTTCCGTCCATCATCCCTGCCTGAACCTTCCGGATAAATTCCGGCATGGTGCTGTCCTGGTCAAAGCGAAGCCTGGAAATGGTTCGGGTCATGGCCACATACACCAGATTGAATTCATCCGGCTCCACGCCTTTGGGGTCCACCAGTTTATCCTTGTTGATCAGCGGCTGAAAATCCCCCATCAAATGCACATTGTGCCATTCCAGGCCTTTGGATTTATGGGCGGTGGTGAGCAGCACCTGCGCATCTTGCGCGTCCACTGCTTTTTCTGCGATCATCCCTACCAGCCGGGGAATGCTGAAGGAATAATTTTCCACCACCCGGCACACGCTGAGCAGCTCCACATCCTTCACCGATTCCCCATAGGATTTCATTTCGCTATACAGCGCAAACCGTTTAATGAACGGATCCATGATACGGTCATGCTGCTGGGCGTACAAGTGATAGACATCCTTGATGGTCTGTAGCCGATATCCCCCGATCCCACCCACAAAACCGATTTTCCGGGTGCGGCACAACCGGACCGCCTTGTCGAAAACCGCCGCATTGGTTCGGGCGATAACCGTATAACACTCTGGATTAAAATCGGGGTTAGCGTTTTTTGGCAAGGGTGTTCCCACCACTTTTTTCTGTTCACCCTTGAACAGTCCCAGCACCATATTGGCGATGCGGGCCACCTTGCCGTCAAAGCGGAAGCTCCGGGTGAGAAACAGGGTCTTGGTGGTTTGAATGTTTTCCAGCGTGTCCTTTGCGCCCCGGAAACTGTATATTTGCTGGTGGGTGTCCCCTACCAGGATAATGCTGGAGGGTCTGGGTTTGAAATCGGACCGAACCTGGGCCATCACGAAAGCGCTGGTGACCGGGTTGATGTCCTGGGCTTCATCAAGCAGGATGCAGTCATAATGAAGCACGGGATTCGACAATTGGTAGAGTTTCAAATACCCGTCATGCAACATGCCGATGCGTTCATCCGAACCGTCGCACATGAGCCGTCCCAGGCGGTTGGCCAGGTCAACGAAATCAGGTATGGCTTCCTTGCGCTGCTCATAAAAAATTTTCGCCTGATAGGGGATATGGTGTCTCGCGACTTTCGGAGATGCGGAAATCAAATAATGGTAGAGGGTGTCGATGGTGAATTTGGCGTCCTCAAATTTGTCCAGGCCAAGCGCGTCCATGACAACGCCGGCCCGGAATCCGGATGCCAGCCGGTCTTTGTGTTTGTAGCCTTTTACGCGAAAGGCCAGCGAGTGGGATGTCCGGGCCGTCACATTTCCGGGGAACTTTTGAGCGGCCTCCAGTTGAACGCTTTTATTGAACGCCAGATACAAAAACCGTAAATCGGGTCTCGCTCGGGCGTATTCCACCAGGGTGGATGTTTTTCCGGTCCCGGCGAAAGCGACCACCTTCAGGCTTTCACCGGGCAGAAGATTGCAGGCCACAATCTGTTTCTGTTCATCGGTGAGCGAAATTACGCATTCAGACATTTTTTCCCGCACAGCATTGGAATAAAAATTTAACTTGTTTTATCCAATAATTTGGTTATAAATGACGTTTAAAAAAAACCACCCAGATAAGGTGTTAAATTGAAAGCCAAAGCCAAAAGAACCCTGACATGTGTGCTTCCGGTCGCTAAAAACAGGACCGGTCAGTGTATCGGATGCGGCGCCTGCTGTAGGCTGCCGAATCCCTGCCATTTCCTGAAATACCGCGAAGACGGCGGCAGTTTTTGTTCCATTTACCCAGTCCGGCCTTTAAACTGCCGGAAGTATCCGAGAACCGCCTCGGAATGCTTGACATCCGCCACTTGCGGGTTCCAGTTTGAACAGATCCCTGCGCCTGAGCGCCTTCCGCTTCACCGGCGGCTACCAGCGATGATATCCAGCAGGATGCTGCATCTTATCAGCATAACCTCCTGGGTGCACATGTCCCTCATCTTTAAGCAATTGAAAAAACTGTTTTATTGAAATATTTTCATCGTATTGCAGACGGGCGGCAGAAGAAACGGTTAAAGCGTTTTTCCCGGCTTTTGCGCCTTGCGGGGACGTTTAATTGATTTAACTGGTTTGCCGATGGTTTTTTTCTGTTTTTTGGCAGCCTTTTCTTTAAGCGCTCTCTTGGCGGCGATAATATCCGGGTCATGATCGTTTTTCGGTTGAAAACCGGCCATGGATTTTGCCGGGATTTTATGGCCCAGCAGCCGTTCAATCGCGATGAGCGATGCCTGTTCCTGGTCGCATACCAGTGAAACGGCGGTGCCCGTTTCTCCGGCCCGGCCTGTCCGGCCGATACGATGCACGTAATTTTCGGGGATGTCCGGCAGATCGTAATTCACCACCTGCGGCAGACCGCCGATATCAAGCCCTCTGGCAGCCACATCGGTGGCGACCAGAACGCGCACCCGTCCGCGTTTGAAATCCGCCAGAGTCCGGGTGCGAATGGACTGGCTTTTGCTGCTGTGGATGGCGGCGGCTGCGATATCATTCGCGATCAATTGTCCGGTCAGCTTGTCGGCCCCGTACCGGGTTCGAGTGAACACCATCACCTGGCCCCAGTCCCCTTTTCTGATCAGGCTTACGAGCAATTCGCTTTTGCGAAGCCGCTCCACCCGATAAATTATCTGGGTCACTCCGTCAGCCGCCAGATTCGGCCGAGCCGCTTTGACCCGAATGGGATTGTTCAGGAGTTCATCGGCCAGACGTTTAATGCTGTCCGGATAGGTCGCGGAAAACAGCAGTGTCTGGCGCTTTTGGGGCAGAAACGCCGCCACCTCAAGGATATCGTCAATGAACCCCATGTCCAGCATCCGGTCCGCCTCGTCCAGCACCAGAATTTTAACCCTGGAAAGATCCAGCGTCCTCCGGTTGGCGTGATCCAGGAGTCGGCCGGGGGTGGCCACCACAATATCCACCCCGCGGTTTAATCGTATGATCTGCGCGTTGATATTGATCCCGCCATAAATAACCGTTGCGCGAAGAGACAGACGGCGGCCGTAATCCTGCATGGCTTCCCCCACCTGAGCCGCCAGTTCGCGGGTGGGAACCAGAACCAGGGCGCGGGGCTGTCTCTTTTTTGGAGACAGCCGATCTTCGCTCAGCATCTGAACAATGGGCAGGGCGAATGCCGCTGTCTTTCCGGTGCCGGTCTGGGCCCCCGCAAGAATATCGGCTCCTTCCAGAATAACCGGAATCGCACGGGTCTGGATGGGTGTGGGCACAGTGTATCCCTGGGCGGCGACAGCGCTCAACAGCTCGGCCCGAAGGCCCAATTTTTCAAAAGACATCTATTTTTCTCCGTATATCGAAATTTTTGTCAAGTGCTTGTTTTTATCTTAACCGTTTCCCCGTATAGATGATATAAGTTTCTCATCGCAGCACCAGGAGCGTTTGAAAAAATATTGGCAGACTTGTAAAAATTCGATTTTTGAACGGTTTTGTAAAAATAAACCGCATCAGTTCGGCGCTCAAAAGATCAGGAGGGACACAATGAATGGATGGACGGAAGAAGAAATTAAAAATCGGGAGTTGATGGCCCCCTGCGGCCTGTATTGCGGGGCCTGCGGCATTTATATCGCCACCAGGGACGGCAATGAAAAGTTTAAGGCCGTTCTCGGCAACCTCTATGGAACCCGGCCGGAAGAAACCGAATGTCACGGGTGCATGCAGGCTGACCCCCACAAGAAGCTTTACAGTTATTGCAAAGACTGCAAAATGCGGCAATGCGTCCGGTCCAAAGGCTATTATTCCTGTCACCAGTGCAATGACTGGCCCTGTGACATGGTGGAGAACTTC
>DAIEHU010000274.1 GCA_027353395.1 Desulfobacteraceae bacterium | reverse complement strand
GGTGCCCCCAGCGAACACACCAGCGCTGACCAAGGCCATCACTGACGTTTTCAACAATCCGGGCCTGGCTGAGAAACTCAGCATCGCCGGATACAACCGGGTCCAAAACCATTTAACCTGGGTGGCCGCGGCCCAAAAAACCGTGGACGTCTATCGGCAAGCAATCGATGATCACCGTAAAATTTAACCGGTTAAACATTCAGCCGTCTGAAACAATCCTAGATATCGGATGCGGGTCCGGAAGGCACGTCGGCGAGGCATCCCGGCTGAACGGGGTCTTTGTGATCGGCGCGGACAGGAACCATGACGACCTGATTTCAACCCGCAACCGCTTGAATTTTATTAAAAACTGCGGTGAACACGGCGGCGGCGGAGAGGGCCTCACATCCGCCGATATCACGGCTCTGCCCTTTGAAAATGAAACTTTCCACCATGTGATCTGCTCTGAAGTCATGGAGCATATCCCGGATCACACCAAAGCAGCCCATGAACTGGTTCGGGTGCTGAAACCCGGCGGCAATCTGGTGGTAAGTGTGCCGCGATATCTGCCGGAACGTATCTGCTGGGTTTTGTCCCGGGATTATTATTCCGCCAACGGCGGACATGTGCGGATTTACCGGAAAGACACTATTTCCGCCCTGTTTACAGAACAAGGGGTAACCGCAAACGGCCGCCACCATTATGCCCACAGCATCCATGCCCCTTTCTGGTGGCTCAAATGCCTGGTGGGGCCTGCAAGAATCGATTCAAAGGCCGTGAATTTCTACCACCGGTTCCTGACCTGGGATATTATGGAAAAACCGAAGGTTACACGAATACTGGATAAGCTGATGAATCCGGTGCTCGGGAAAAGCCTGGTGCTGTATTTTAAAAAGCGGTAGGAACGCATTCCTAATCCGCCGTCTTCCCGGCCGGTTCGCAGACGCAGGAAAGGGTGAGCCATCCCCGGCCATTCAAGCAGTCAATTACACCATCAGACAGATGTTTTCCGACGATCTCCTCTTCATCCACGGTCACATGCGCCCCGGCTTCTTGAATTTCCGCTGTATGCATATTATAACGGCTGCGGGCGATCACGGTAGCGCCCGGAAAAAGGCGGCGGATAGTGGCCACCGTGTCCCGGACGATGCGGGGGTCTGGCACCGTCACCACCACCAGGCAGGCATGATCCAGACCGGCATGAATCAGAACTTCCTCCTGGGTGGCGTCTCCCATGTGGACGGCCATGCCTTTTGACTTGGCAATCCGCGCCATGGGCGGACGCAGTTCAATCAGAGACGGCATGATGCCATTACTGATCAAACCATCGGCCACCTGCTGACCGGCGGGGCCGAATCCGATAATAAACACCTGCCATGGCGGAACGGTATCCGCCGTTTTTTCGGATTCAACGGCCCGGAAGCGGTTGAACGAAATCAACCGGATGATCCGCCGGGACATACTGACAGCATGATTCACCATCAAAGGCGACAGGAAAATGGATATAATGGTCACGGAAACAACCCAGTTAAAAATGTCCTCCCGGATAATGCCTGAAGTCCGTGCGGTGGTGGCCAGAACAAAGGAGAACTCACCGATCTGCGCCAGGGTGATGCCGGTGGCCAGCGCCTGGATGCTCGGGCCGCCAAAGGCGCGGATGATCACGTAAATGATGAGGATTTTACCGGTCATCATCACCATGAGACCGCCCAAAATCCAGTGGACGTGATGCAGCATCCAGAAAGGATCGGCCAGCATGCCGATGGCGGTGAAAAACAAAGTAACAAACAGGGTGCGCAGGGAGCCGATATCCGAACGCATCTGCACGGCGAAGGGAGATTCAGCCAGCATCATGCCGGCCAAAAAGCCGCCCAGGGCCGGGGAAAGCCCCACCGCATGAGCCAGCAAAATAGAACCAAAGGCGGTGACGATGGTCAATAAAATGATGATATCCCGGCTGGCGTGAACGGCGCTGGACCTTAAACAAAGCGGCGCCAGATAGTGGAATGCGACATAAAACACCGCCACCAGCCCGGCGGCCCCAAGCATAATTTTACCCACCGGCAGCCAGATAACGGCCTCTGCCACGCCATAACCGGTCCCGCTCTGGCCGATCATGGACACCATGATGACCAGGGGCACCACCGAAATATCCTGAAGCAGCAGAATACCGAACGCGTTCCGCCCATGGGGAGAATCCACTTCCGACCGGTCTTCCAGTACCCGCATGACCACGGCTGTGGAGCTTAAGGCCACCATGGCCCCAAGAATCAGGGCTTCCCCCAGAGGCATGGAAAAGCGGAAGCCCAAGGCGAACACCCCCAGGGTCGCGCCCACCTGAACCGTTCCTCCCGCCAGCGCCACAGGCCCCAGACTTTTCAACCGCCGAAAGGAAAATTCAAGTCCAATGGAAAACAGAAGCAGGGCCACGCCCAGTTCGGAAACCTGAAACACCGCATCGGCGTTAAAAACCAAAGGACCGATGAGGGTTCCGGCCAGCAAATATCCGATGATCGGGCTTTGCTTCAGACGTTCCGCCAGCGCCCCGAGCAAAAAAGCGCCTGAAAGCAACAGCAGTATCTGCATGAGCAGGGGCCAAAAATGGTTCTCAATCATGCGCCCCGCCCCTCCCAAAAATAAAATTTACCACGGAACCCACAGAGAGACAGGGCTGATGGGTGAAATATAAGAAAAGAGGATGATCGCATTAAAATCACTCCTGGCTTCCCTCCTCTGAGGTAAAAAGTATTTTGGCGCCTCGCCGGAAAAAGCATCCTGATTTACGGTTTCATTTCAATTCCCCTGGTATCCGCGCCACGGGCAGGGCTTCCATTTTATGGCGGTTGACCCGATGATGCCAACGGAAAATATCCAGCACTTCTCTCTGACGGGACGACAGCCCGATCTCATCCACATGGCCTGCTTCCTCAAATCCCATGGCCCATTCCAGCTCATCATAGGATGCCCCGATCTGTTCTTCATCCGTCCGGTTGTCCCCCCAGAGCCCATCCGTGGGCCGGGCCCGCAAGATACCGTCAATCACACCCAAGCTCCTGCCGATGGCATAGACTTCGGATTTCATCAAATCCGCGATGGGGCAGATGTCAACCCCGCCGTCGCCGTATTTGGTAAAAAACCCGACCCCGAAGTCCTCCACCTTGTTGCCGGTGCCCGTTACGAGCATTCGGCGATGACCGGCAAACCCATACAGCGTCAACATCCGCAGCCGGGCCCGGGTGTTGGCCATGGTCAGCCCGTCCTGAATACCCGCTGGAAACGCCGCCTCAATGGCCTGAAACGCCGCTGTCAAATCAACAGCGGCACCTTCGACATTTTTAAAATTTTCTTTCAGCCAGCCGATGTGGGCTTTTGCAAGGGAAAACTGCGTCACATCCTGCCGAATGGGCATATTAAGGACGATCACCGGAGCCCCGGTTTTCGCGCATAAGGTGGAAGTCACGGCGGAATCGATCCCCCCGGAAACCCCCGCCACAAATCCTTTCAATCCCGATTCGCGTTGATATTCTTTAAGCCAGTTGACAATAAATTCTATAACCTGTTCCGTTTTCATAAGCGTCTTCCCGTTATTTTCCTGCCGGATCTTTCCGAACATTTTTGAGCAGTTACGCCGGGCAGGCCATCAAGCCTGCCCGGCCTGGTATTCCGTTTCCATCTGATTTCATAGAATGATTTACGATCATTCATACCACTGGAAACAAAACGCAGGCAAGGACAAATCACACCCCCGGCAGCCGCCGCGATCTCTCCTTATTGTCATTTATAGTTATTATTAGTTTTATTTTGCTTAATAACCATGACGTTCCAGAATTGAATTGACAATAAATT
>DAIEHU010000273.1 GCA_027353395.1 Desulfobacteraceae bacterium | reverse complement strand
AACGCCTTTATATTCACAGACCCCGCATTTTCCCTTAAGGTTGCTGTAATTTCGTAAATATTTGAATATTTTAGAATTTTTCCAAATATCGGCAAAAGACTCGCGGGTCACATCCCCGCAGTTAAGATCCAGAAACCCGCAGGGTTGAACCACGCCGGTATGGGAGATAAAGCAGAACCCCGTGCCGCCCAGGCATCCCCTTGTCACGGCATCCAGGCCGTGGGTCTGGAAAGAGACGGATTTGCCGTCCGTTTTGGCCCGCTGCCGCAAAATCCGGTAATAATGCGGAGCGCAGGTGGCCTTTAACTGGAGCCGGGTTTTGTCCCGCTGGTCATAAAACCAGTCAAGGGTGGTTTCGTATTCCGCCGAGCTGATTTCCTGATCGATAATGTATTTTCCCCGGCCCGTGGGAACCAGCAGGAAAATATGCAAGGCAACAGCCCCAAGGCTCTCGGCAAGTTTCAGAATGGCCGGGATCTGATCGTAATTGAGTCTGGAAATGGTGGTGTTGACCTGGAATTCAATGCCCGCTTTTTTGGCGGACTGAATGCCTTTCAACGCAGCTTCATAGGCCCCGGCAACCCCCCTGAAACTATCGTGGCGCTCCGGTGTGGCCCCGTCAAGGCTGATGCTGACGCGCTGGATGCCGGAGGTTTTCATTTTTGCCGCATTTTCATCATTGACCAGAGTGCCGTTAGGCGCCATGACCATGCGCAAGCCCTTATCCGTACCGTATTTTGCAATGTCAAAAATATCGGGCCGCAGCAGGGGTTCCCCGCCGGTTAAAATGACAATGGGCTGGCCCGCCTCTCTGATCTGGTCAAGCAGCCGGAACGAGGCTGAGGTGTCGAGCTCGCCGCTGTACGGCCCCATGGTGGCGGACGCCCGGCAGTGGGCGCAGTTCAGATTGCAGTTCCGGGTGGTTTCCCAGGCGACCAGCCGCGGTTCGGCATGTTTTTGTTTGTCCGAAGCCACGCCTGGATGGACGCCGCCCGGAAGGGCTCCTGCCAGGTGCGCCGCGTGTGGATGTGCCAATATTACCTCCGTTTGATTGCTTTCAGCCTGACTTCCATGTCTGTCACAGTCATAGCGGGCCATGAAAATAGAGGTGACTGATTTTTCTCTGCGCCTCAGGGCCTTTGCGCGAGAAATGTTTTTCCCCGCGGAGACGCAGGGACGCAGAGGCATCTTTTTATTTTTTCATATAAGCGGCCTTAAGCTTATCCGGCTATCTTTCTATGTGTTTAAGCTCTTTTGCCGCGTCCATGGCGAAATAGGTCAGAATCATGTCCGCACCGGCCCGTTTGATGGAAGTCAGGGTTTCCATCATGACTTTCCGTCCGTCAATCCATCCCATTTTCTCCGCCGCTTTGATCATGGCGTATTCTCCGCTGACGTTATAGGCGGCAAGCGGCAGGTCAATTTCATCCCGGAGCCGCGCCAGAATATCCAGATAGGGCAGGGCGGGTTTGACCATGATGATGTCTGCGCCTTCCTCCACATCCATTGTGGCCTCGCGAATGGCTTCCCGGGCGTTAGCCGGGTCCATCTGGTAGGTGCGCCGGTCACCGAACTGGGGCGCGGAATGGGCCGCTTCCCGGAAAGGCCCGTAATACGCCGAGCAGTATTTGGCCGCATAGGACATGATGGGCGTGTTTTCAAGCTGGTTTTCATCCAAAGCCTCCCGGATGGCGGCGACGCGGCCGTCCATCATGTCCGACGGCGCCACCATGTCCGCCCCGGCTTTTGCATGGGAAACGGCGATTTTGGCAAGAATGTCCAGGGTGGCGTCATTTTCGATGATACCTTCGGTAACCACGCCGCAGTGACCGTGATCCGTGTACTGGCACAGACAGACATCCGTGATGACCACCATTTCCGGAAGTTTGTTTTTAACCGCTCGTACCGCTTTTTGAACGATCCCGTCTTTGGCATGGGCACGGCTTCCGAACGCATCTTTTTTGTCCGGCAGACCGAACAGCATGAGAGCCGGAATGCCCAAGTCAAAGGCCTCTTTCGCGGTCTGGACCAGGTTGTCCACCGACAGTTGAAATTGTCCGGGCATGGAGGGAATGGGATTTTTAATGTTGCTGCCGGAGGTGGCGAACAGGGGGAGAATGAGATCATCAGCCGTAAGCGTGGTTTCGCGCACCATGCGCCGGAACGCGGCGTTTTGGCGAAGCCGTCTGGGGCGAGAGTCTGGAAAAATCATTGTTTTATCCTTTATATTGCAGGGCCGCTGATTTCCGCGTCCGTCAAATAACACGCCGGGTCCGGGGCCCATACGTCGCCGGTGACGGCCTCGGCCCTTACCCGGAAATTGCCGCCGCAGATGGGCAGCCAGCAGCATCCGGCGCAACGGCCCTTGACATGTTTTTTCTTATTTTTAAGGCCTTTCATCAAAGGGTCGGACAGGTCATTCCAGATTGTGGAAAACGGGCGCTGGCGGACATTGCCGAAACTGTGGTGCCGCCAGAACTGATCAGCATGGACTTCACCATCCCAGCTTACGCATCCAATGCCCCGGCCGGAATTGTTTCCCTCGTTCATCTTCAGCAGTTCCATGACTTCCGCGGCCCGGTCCGGATTTTCCTTGAGGAGCCGCAGATAGATGTATGGCCCGTCCGCATGGTTGTCAACGGTCAGCACCTCTTTGGGCTTGCCCGCGTCATGCAGCCGCCGGGTCCGGTCGATGATCAAATCCACGGATTTGCGGGTTTCTTCAAGGGAAAGATCGTCCTTTACCATTTCCGAGCCCCGGCCTGAATACACCAGATGATAAAAGCAGACGCGGGGGATTTTTCGCTCCTCCAGCAGATCAAAGATGGCCGGAATTTCGCCCGCATTGAACCGGTTGATGGTGAACCGGAGCCCCACCTTTATGCCGGCTTCCTGGCAGTTTTCTATGCCCGCGAGCGCCATGCCAAACGCGCCCTCCACGCCACGGAACCGGTCGTTGATATTTTTCATGCCGTCCAGACTGATGCCCACATAGGACAGGCCGATGTTTTTCAATTTTTTGGCGATGTCGCGGGTGATCAGGGTTCCGTTGGTGGAAATTACGGCCCGCATGCCTTTTTGCACGGCGTATTCGGCCAGTTCCGGCATGTCCGGCCGCATCAGGGGCTCACCGCCGGAAAACAGCAGTACCGGAACCCCCATGTCTGCGAGGTCGTCAATGAGCCGCATGCCTTCGGCGCTTGTGAGTTCGTTCTCCTGAAGGGAAGCCTTGGCCTGGGCGTAGCAGTGAATGCATTTTAAATTGCATTGCCGGGTGATATTCCAGACAACCACCGGATTTTTGTCAATGGAAAATTGCAGCAGGTGAGACGGAAGGTCTTTGGACTGGCGGCTGTAGCGAAGCGCATCCGATGGTTCGACGGTTCCGCAGTATAATTTGGATATTCCGATCATAAGGGGCTATGGTTACTCCGAACTTTTGGGGATTGACGACTTTGTAAAAAATACGCCTACTTAGAATTGAACTAAATGACCGGGTCTGGATTTTGGGTTTCGACATTCGGCGAACTGAAAGAAAACGGTTCTTTGATATTATTTTTGTTAAATTCCGTCTTAATGAGCTGGTTTAAAAAATTTTCGGGATGGGTCAGAGCTTCTTTTGAGAGAAAAAAACGGTTTTTGTCTGTTTTTTCCCGGATCAGCTTCAGGCCGTATTCAAAATCCGCGGATAATTTTTCATAGACATCACGCTCATTCATGGCCCCGGTGGCCAGCTTTTCCAGAATGCCGTCAACCGCATCTTCCTCCAGCACGATGTTAATATCATGTTTATTATAAAAGTCTATTTCAATTTTTTTGATCTGATCATAA
>DAIEHU010000272.1 GCA_027353395.1 Desulfobacteraceae bacterium | reverse complement strand
GAGATGATGAAACCGCTGGGGAATTTCATGGGAATCCTGATGAATGCGCTCAAAGATATGGATGAAAAGGAAGATGGCTCATAACTCCGGCGGCCCGGCTCGAAAAATATTCATGAAACCATGTGGGATGACATCAAAAATAATATAATTTTAAATAGTTATAAACCATTATCTTGACAGGATGCTCTGTATCTGTCACCTTTCGAAGCATTTACTGTTTCACCACCGTTTTTACAAACCAGCCATTTGCAAGGAGACATTCATGCTGAAAACCAAAATAACCCAACGTTTCGGAATCAGGCACCCCATCGTCGGCGGAGCCATGATGTGGATATCCCGGGCCGAGTATGTGGCGGCCATGTCTGAGGCTGGGGGGCTCGGGATTATGGCGTCCGCAAACTATAAATCCAAAGACGCCTTTGATGAAGCCATCGTCAGGATGAAGGCGCTGACCCGTAAGCCTTACGGCGTCAATATCAACCTGTTCCCGGCCATGACCCAGATCGACAACAATGACTATATTGACGTCATGGCGGATCATGGCCTGAAGATTGTGGAAACCTCCGGGCATCACGCGCCGGAAGAACTGGTGGGCCGGTTCAAGGATCTGGGCATGACCTGGATTCACAAATGCGTAGGGGCCCGTTACGCCAAAAAAGTCGAAGACATGGGCGCTGACGTGGTCACTGTGGTGGGATATGAAAACGGGGGCGCTACGGGCCGATTGGATATCGGCACCATGGTTCTGGTGCCGGTGGTGGTGGACGCTGTCAAAGTTCCTGTGATCGGCGGCGGCGGCATCTCCGACGGCCGAGGACTGGCTGCGGTTCTGGCCCTGGGCGCGGAAGCTGTCATCATGGGAACCCGGCTGCTCATCACCCAGGAAGCCCCTATTCATGACAATATTAAAAAAGCGCTTCTGGGCGCTTCTGAACTGGATACCATGTTGGTCATGCGGTCATTAAACGCCACCCATCGGGTGCTTGCCAATGAAGCGGCCAAAAAATGCGTGGAACTTGAAGAAGCCAAAGCGGAATTCATGACCCTCTATGAAGTCATCAAAGGTGAAAACGCCAAACAGATGTATGATGAAGGCGATGTTGATAAAGGCATTCTTGCCTGCGGCCAGGGAATTGGCCTGGCCCATGATATCCCCACATTAAAAGAACTTTTTGACCGCATGGCGGCGGAGGCGGAGGAGCGGCTGGGGCGGTTCATAAAATGATCATGAAACATGTGCTGGGCCTGATTTTGGGCGGCGGCCAGGGTTCGAGGCTCTACCCCCTCACCAAGCTGCGGTCCAAACCGGCGGTGCCTATTGCCGGAAAATACCGGCTGATCGATATCCCCATCAGCAATTGCCTGAACTCCGGCATCGACAAAATCGCGATTCTGACCCAGTTCAATTCCGCTTCCCTTCATCGCCATATCCAGCGCACCTATGCACGGGACATGTTCACGGAAGGGTGGGTCCAGATTTTGGCCGCTGAACAGACCCCCCAGAGCGCCCACTGGTATCAGGGCACAGCGGACGCGGTCCGTCAGCAGATCAGTGAGATCAAGACCACGCGCGCCCGGTATGTTGTGATCTTGGCCGGCGATCATCTCTACAATATGAATTACCGGGATTTTGTCCATTATCATATCGCCAGCGGCGCGGACATCACCATGGCCGTGCAGCCGGTGGGCGCGGACACGGCCCCTGCCCTGGGGATTTTGAAACGCGACGGCAGCGGCCGGATCGTCCATTTTACGGAAAAGCCCAAGGCTTCGGCCCTGGCAGGCCTTGAAAGTATGCCGGACGCAGAAAACCCCTATCTTGCATCCATGGGAATTTACGTTTTTCCTACAGATTTGTTGTTCGAAGTCCTGAAAAATAAAGGGGATGATTTCGGCAAAAACATTATTCCCGCCGTTATCAAGGACTATCAGGTGATGGGTTATGTTTATGATAACTACTGGGCCGATATCGGCACCATTCGACGATTCTACGAAGCCAATCTTAAGATGGCCTCGCCGGAACGGCCATTTGATTTCTACGACCCCGACCGCCCCATTTACAGCCGCGCCCGTTTTTTACCGGCGACCGAAGTACATGGCGCTCGTTTGCGGCATGTACTGCTGGCGGACGGGTGCCGGATACTGGATGCTGAAATCACCCAATCGGTCATCGGTCTGCGCAGCCTCATCGACTCCCAGGCCATTATTCGGTCATCGGTGATCATGGGCGCGGATTATTATGAAACTGAAAAAGATATAGAGGAGAACCGCCGGTCGAACAGGCCTGATATCGGCATTGGAAAAGGCGCCGATATTGAAGCCGCCATCATCGACAAAAAACGCCCGCATCGGCTGCAATGTGCGCATCCGGCACCTGCCTGGCCGGCCGGACAGTGAAACCGGAAACTGGGTGGCCCGCGACGGGCTTGTAATTGTTCCCAAAGGCGCGGTGATAGCGGACAACACAAGAATATAGCAAAAGCAAAACGGTATTTAATTGAATATTTTATATGTTTCCCCGGAAATCACGCCGTTCGCCAAAACCGGCGGACTGGCGGATGTGTCCAGCGCCCTGCCAAGGGCGTTAAAGGGCATGGGGCATGACGTCCGGTCGGTTATGCCGAAATATGCTTCCGTGAAGGAAACCGGCTTGACCCGCCTTGAAACCGGCCATTTACCGCGCGTCACCATGCACAACGGCGTCCATGGAGCCGGCCTATGGCAAAGCGGCGCCACCGGATCACCAGTTTATTTCATTGAAAACAATGAATATTTTCATCGGGACGGCCTTTACGGCATCGGCAATTGGGATTACCCGGATAACCTGGAGCGGTTTGTGTTTTTCTGCAAAGCCGCGATTGCTTGCTGCAGGGCCATTCATTTCACCCCTGACGTGATTCACTGCAACGACTGGCAGTCAGCCCCGATAGCCGCGCTGGTTAAAACAGCCGGGCAGGATGATGTTGAAAAGGCATTCCCGGCACGCGTCAGACCCGGAATCGTCTTTTCCATTCACAACACGGCCTATCAGGGCATCTTCCCCGAACACCTCTGGCAGGTGCTGACCCTGGACCGCCGGTATTACCCCTATGATTTTGAATTTTATGGACAGATTAACCTGATGAAAAGCGCCATTATATTTTCAGATGCCATTCATACGGTGAGTCCAACCTATGCCCGTGAAATCCAGACAACGGAACTGGGGTTCGGACTGCAAGGGGTGATCCAAGCCAGGAACCCGGATATTTTCGGTATTTTAAACGGAGTGGATGACGATGAATGGTCGCCGGTAAATGACCCTTATACTTACGGCATCCGCTTTTCAGCCGAAGATTTGTCTGGAAAACGCCATATTAAAACCAGACTACGGGCGGAATATGGTTTGCCCGATTTGAACGATACGCCGCTCGTTGGCATCGTATCGCGGTTGGTGGAGCAGAAAGGCATTGATCTCATCATGGGTTGTGCGGAACGGATTCTCGGACTGAACACCCAGATGTTCATACTGGGTTTTGGCGAACAGCGTTTTCATGGTTATTTTGAATGGCTGCTGAGCGCCTATCCGGACCGGGTGCGTCTTTATATCGGGTTTAACAATGCGCTGGCCCATAAAATCGAGGCGGGCAGCGATTTGTTTCTGATGCCCTCCCGTTTTGAACCCTGCGGACTCAACCAGATTTACAGCCTGAAATATGGAACTCTGCCCATTGTGCGGCAAACCGGGGGTCTGGCCGATACTATCCAGGATGGGAAGAATGGCTTCTCCTTTCATGATGGACATCCCGATGCGCTTCTGGATGCTGTCTTTCGCGCCTGTATGCTTTACCGCCATGAGC
>DAIEHU010000271.1 GCA_027353395.1 Desulfobacteraceae bacterium | reverse complement strand
GCGCCGCCCACGCAGGCATTGACGTCATTGTCACGGACCATCACACTATTTATGACAGTCCGCCCAAGGCGTTTGCGGTCGTTAATCCGCAAAGAGCCGATTGCCCGTCCGGTTCCGGATATTTGGCTGGCGTGGGCGTGGCGTTCTGCCTGTTGATCAGCCTTCGGGAACATCTCCGGAAGCGCCATTTTTGGGAAAATAAGTCCGAACCCAATTTAAAGGATTATTGCGATCTTGTGGCGTTGGGAACCATTGCGGATATTGTTCCCCTGATCCATGAGAACCGGATTCTGACCCAAAAGGGCATCGAGGTAATCAATGCGTCCCCTCGGCCCGGCCTGGCATCGCTGATTGAAATTAGCGGCATAAAAAAGCCGATGATTGATGCGGAAGATATCGCTTTCCGGATTGCTCCGCGATTAAATGCGCCAGGACGCATGGATCATGCGAATCTTGCGCTCACACTGCTTTGCACTCAAAATATTGAAGAAGCGGAGGATATCGCCAAATCCATCCATGCCATGAATGCCGGCCGTCAGGAAATTGAAAAAAAAATATTCCAGTCTATTTCAATGTATTTTACCCATGAGCCCGAACATCTGGATAAAAAAACCATTGTGATGGGAAAACAGGCTTGGCATCAGGGAGTGCTGGGCATTGTCGCCTCCCGGCTGGTGGAAAAATTTTACCGCCCGGTAATGTTAATCTCATTTGATAATAATACGGGCAAAGGCTCCGGACGCAGTATTCCCGGCATTAATCTGTATGACGCCCTTTGCCGGTGTTCTGAATATCTGGACGGTTTCGGCGGGCATCCCATGGCTGCCGGAATTCACATTCGCAGAAAAAACCTGCATGGTTTCCAGGAAAAATTCGAGAAAACCATTGAAGATATGTGGAGAGGCAAGGAACTGACGTCCAGAATGCATATCGACTGTCTGCTTGATTTTGACCAGATTTCCCATCAGCTGATTGATGAGATCGGATGGCTGCAACCTTTCGGACAAAGCAATCCGGAGCCGGTTTTTGCGGCGGAACAGGTGGATGTGGTGTTTTCGAAAATGATCGGGAATAGCCATCGCCGTCTTTCCATCCGGCAGCGCCATTCCAAAACCGGTAAAACCCTTAACGCCATCTGGTTTAACGCGGAAGGCGAGGACCGGCATCAAAAATATTATGACCGCCTGGCGTTTAAGCTGAGATGGAAACACTGGAACGGGAAAAAAGAGATCCAGGCGGTGATTGAAGGCAGGTAATCACGTGGGAGTGAAAAAAACGCTTAAGCGGTAAGAATGAGTTTTTTTCTTGAAATGAAATGTTGTTAATATTACTATTTTTGAGCTATTACAACCATTATGACTTCTATCGTTTAAAAAGGGACCCCCCCAATGTCTAAGAAATTTCGGCCCAGCAACCTGGGTGAATCCAAAATTGTATCCAAAATTGCATTATCAAAAGAACTGGAACGCCGGAACGCCATCAGCGCAATCGCTGACGGTCATGACCTATTAAGCAATTACATTGCAATGAAACTGGTTGAGAACAATCTGGTTGAAACGTCCAATAAAAATTCACTTCAGGAACAAATCGGTTTTTGCCTTGAAAAACTGATCCACGCGGAAGATTTTGATGTGGATTACCAGATCGCGCCTTTCCGGAATATCGTTTCAGATCCGCATGCCGTCAGCCTTTATGTGACTGCCTTCGTGATTGAAAAATTGATCAACCACAAAGATACCATTGATATTTACGGCACGGATGAGGAAATTTACACCTGCGTTCACCGGCAGGTGATGAAGTATCTATCCCAGAAATAATGCCGCCGTCATTTCAGCCAGGTCTGATCAATGACCCTTCCGGTGACCCCGGATTATTCATCCCGTTTGCGTTTAACCGGCGGGCCATTGTATTCGACCTGGGAGATATCGCCGCGCTTTCCTCCAGAGACGCTCTCAAAATCAGCCATGTCTTTGTTTCTCATACCCATATGGACCATTTCGCCGGATTTGACCGCCTGCTGCGGATCATGCTCGGCCGTTCCAAAACCCTTCATTTTTACGGCCCCTCCGGATTTCTAAAAAATATTGAAGGAAAGCTGTCCGGATATGCCTGGAACCTTGCAGAAAAATTCACCCAGCAACTGGTTATCCATGCGACTGAAATCACTGATGACCGGCGAATTGCTCGCCGGTATGACTGTCGCGGCGGATTTCAACCCATTGAATCCGCCCTGCCCGTCCCCCCAAATTTTCAAGAAGACGTAAGCCCCCTCTTCCCTCTGCATATCCTTTATCAGGAGCCGTCTTTTCATGTGGCTGCATCTGTTTTAGACCATGGAATTCCTTGCCTTGGGTTTTCTTTAAAGGAAAATTTCCGCATCAATATCCGGAAAGAACGGATGGATGCGATGGAGCTTGTTCCCGGCCCATGGATTTATCAATTTAAACAAGCCATATATGACGGCCGGGATACGGAATCAATTTTTCCTGTATTCCGGGATAACGAGGCCCCGGCGGCGAGGGAGCAATATACAGTTAAAAAACTTTTAGAAGAAATCGCCATCGTCAGCAAGGGCCAGAAAATCGCTTATATCGTGGATACGGCCTATCAAACGGCCAATGTGGAAAAAATGATTGCATTGGCGAATAATGCGGACCACTTGTTTATCGAAGCGGCGTTTCTGGAAAAGGACAAGGAACATGCCGCGAAAAAAATGCATTTGACCGCGCGGCAGGCAGGGGAAATCGCGGGTCTATCCGGGGCCAAACGGTTCACGCTCTTTCACTTCTCGCCCCGGTATCAGGACTCGGAACGGGAATTCTACGCCGAGGCGATGTCGGCCTATCATTTGATGACCAAAAGAGGATGATCTCGTAGAAAGTCGATTTTGCTTTTTCCCATCATCCCGGCGAAAGATAGAATCATTTATATTCAGTTGGTTATGGATGGCGGACCAAGTCCGCATGACATTTCATTGACCTTTTACGGAATCATCAAGGATGGAAAAAAGCGTTGACAGCATTAATTATATCGTTATATTTCGATATATAAAAGGAGGACCAATGAAATCATTTATAAAAGTCATGAAGGCATTGTCTGACCCCGGCCGGGCGAAGATCATGAAAATGCTACAGCAGCGGGTCATGTGCGTGTGCGAAATCCACACCGCGCTTGGGGTTGCACAGTCAACGGCGAGCAAGCATCTGCAAATTCTGGAAGACTCCGGGCTCATTGCGTCCCGGAAAGAGGGTTTGTGGGTCAATTATATGGTGGCCGACGGCAGCCAGAATCCATATGCCGCCGTCATGATCGGAAATATCCGGGAATGGCTGGACAATGACCCGGAAATCAAACGGCTTATGGACATACTGCCGGGTATCCGCCGTGAAACCATTTGCGGCCGGTGATGGGGACGATGATTAAACATTTCAATATGATGAAACGTATTAGAAGGGATTCAACAAATGGATATTAAAGTACTGGGGCCTGGATGCCCGAAATGCAAACAAACGGAAACCATCGTCAGGCAGGCTGTTTCCGAAGCCGATGTTGAAGCCAGCGTGGAAAAAGTGACGGATATCATGAAGATCGCGGGTTACGGCGTGTTTGGAACGCCTGCGGTGGTCATCGACGGCGAGGTGAAATCCGTGGGCAAGGTTCCCGCCAAGGCGGATGTCATGAAGTGGATCAAAAAATAGAAAGGGAAAATCAACTCATGGTTTTAAACTTGTCGGATGAGGACATGCTGCGGATGAAAAGCGCGGCGTTAGATGACGACCGAAATGAGGCGCTTAAATTGGTAAAGGAATTTCTTAAGCGTCTTGACCAGCAGAAGCACAGCGGTATGA
>DAIEHU010000270.1 GCA_027353395.1 Desulfobacteraceae bacterium | reverse complement strand
CTTCTTGTCTCTGCACCGGAAGTGATTGTGAGTTTCGCATTGCAGGAGAACGATCCCACGACTGCAAGCGCGCATGCTCCCAGCCCGGAGATCGCTATCTCGCCTGTGGTCCGCAGGGCTTTGTCCGATGTTCCGGTGATTGTTTTGTCCATCGACCCATGCATCAGTTGCACGGAAAGGTAACGGATCCATCATGTTTAAAATGACGCCCAGCATCCTTAAAAACCTGATGACGGAGAAAGCGACCCGGCTCTACCCCTATGAGGTGAGAACGCCTTATGATCAAGCTCGGGGCGAACTGATCAATGATGCCGAAAAGTGCAACTTCTGCGGCATTTGCGCGGCAAAATGCCCCTCCCAATGCCTCACGGTGGACAAAAAAAACGCCACATGGGAATGCGCCATGTTTTCCTGCCTGTTCTGCGGCATCTGTGTGGAGGCGTGCCCGAAAAAAAGCCTGACCCAGAAACAGGCTTACCGGAAACCGGCACGGGAAAAAGAAGTTATTTTCATACAAGGAGAGATCAAGGCAAAAGACGACCCGGAGGGTTGCGAATGAAAGGAGATTGGTGCTTTATGAATGTCAGTTCACCGCCATAGGACATTGTAGCAGATGACGGGTTCCATTTTATTTTTAACATACACTTCGCCCCGGCTTTCGATGGTGAACTGGCCGGAATTTTCCAGAAACGTCTGTTCCCCGATGATAATCTCGCCGCCGAGGGCCATTTGTTCAAGCCTTGCGGCGATATTAACGCAATCACCGATCACCGTATAGTCCATCCGGTTGGCGGACCCGATATTGCCGATGATGGCCACACCGGTATTAATGCCGATACCCACGTCAAAAATCTCCAGGTTCGCCTGCAAGCGCTTCCTCATCATCTCTTCGGTTGCGTCCTGCATTTCAATGGCTGTACGGATGGCGTTTTCGGACGCGTTTCCGGAACTCTCCATCAACCCGAACACAGCCACCAGTTGATCGCCGACGAATTTATCAAGCAGCCCGTTATTTTTAAAGATGATATCCACCATGACGCTGAAGTACTGATTTAGCAGGAATACCACATCTTCAGCGGTCATCGATTCCGCGATGGTTGTAAAAGACCGGATATCCGCAAAAAGGACCGTCACTTGGCGTCTCTCCGTATTCAGCAGCCCGCCGCCCTTCGCGTCCATAAGCTTTTCCACCAGATTGTTTCCCACATACCGGCTCAGGCGGGTTCTCAATTCTTCTTCCTGTTTTGTCTGCTGGTAGGACAAGGCCAAATCCCTGGAATAAACCATTAACTGGGTGGCCTGCTCCTGGCTTTTCCGTTTCACCTGCTCCAACCGGCCAAGCATCGAATTAAAATCATTCGCTATTTCATTTAACTCCCGATCCCCCTGAATCTGGATCGGGTCATTTTTCTCCCCGGCTTCAACCATCCGGGTTTCATTACTCAGATAAAACAAATCATCGGCGGATTTTCTAATAAGGGAATATCCGGCCAGAGTGGAAAACAACACGAGCGGCGCATAAAAAACAAGGGCCGCGGCGGCAGATATCTTGCCGAAAACATATAAATAAACAAATAGGAGGTATGGAATAACAGCCATCAGGGCCAGCGCGGCGAGCATTTTTCCGCCGATAGTATTATAATCACGCCGATATTTTTGTTTCATCTATCAAAACCGTTCAACGAAGATTACCGGTTCTTTGAAACTCGAAAGGCAGGGAAAATTTTACGGCCACTCCCACTTTGCCGTTCCCTCGCTCCGGTTCCAGGTCACTGCCACCGCAGGGCGCGCCCAGCATTTGCATCCGAACCACTTCCGCCTCAGTTTTCACAGAGGCGCGGACCTCATCCGTGCCAGCCAAAAAAATATCCAGTTTTAACTGCTGGCCCGTAAAATACCTTTCAGGCGTAAAGGTGGTAAACATCGCTCCGCTGCCTGAGATATCATGGAGCATCGACATTTCGCGGTATTCTTTTCCGGTCTTATCAATACTTGCGACAATCACTTCAAATTCGATGGGAAAACGATTAAATGATCTTTCATAACAAGGCTTTATGGACAAGTCATCTACTGGGCTGGGTTTAACATCAAAACAGGTATGAATATATTTTAACAGGCGGCTAATGATGGAATTCATCGGATATCGTGTGTACTGCCTATGTATATGGGTTCCACCCGGAAACCGGGCTTATAACTTATCAAAATCCATTTTATGTAGCTGATATTAACTGATGCAAACCCTGCGCACTTCCACCATATCCGAAAGCCCTTGAAACACTTTCATAATCCCATCCTGCATCAAGGTTGTCATACCTTCTTCTTTTGCTTTTGTAAAAAGTTCTTCGGCGCTGGACTGTTTTTTGATCATGCGTTTAATATCCGGGGTTCCTTCCATCAATTCATGAATCCCAAGACGGCCTTTATATCCCGTTCCGCTACATTGATCACACCCCACAGGGGCGTAAAGTTTGAGATCGGACGAATATATGATGCCGAGTTTCTTAAAATCACTTTCGCCATAAGCCGTCACGATATCATCAAACTCTTCCTGGGTCGGCGTATATGCTTTCCGGCAGTTTTTGCATAAACGCCGAAGCAGCCGCTGGGCAAGCACCGCCAGAAATGCATCGGAAAAATTGAGGGGATTGAGCCCCATGTCCAGAAGACGGGTTACGGTTTCCGGCGCGCTGTTGGTATGCAGCGTGGAAAAAACCAGATGGCCTGTGAGCGAGGCTTCAATACCAATGGATGCGGTTTCATGATCCCGCATTTCACCGACCATGATCACATCAGGGTCCGCCCGCAGAAAAGCGCGCATGATCCGGGCGAAATCAAGTCCGATCTTATTTTTGACTTCCACCTGCCGCAGCCCGAGCTGGGAAATTTCCACCGGATCCTCCGCCGTCCAGATTTTCCGTTCCGGAGTATTGATATGGTGCAGGGCGGAATGCAGCGTCGTGGTTTTCCCGGACCCGGTAGGCCCAACCACCAGAACAAGTCCATAGGGTTTGGCAATGGCTTTTAATAAAACCTGTTTGTTCCGGTCCGTGAGCGTCAAGTCATCCACCTTCATGGCGCCGCTGGTCGCGAGTATTCTCATGACGACATCTTCCTGATTATCAGCCGTAGGCAATGTCGCAACCCGCAGTTCAAAAGATGGAACGCCCCTGCGCTTGAACTTGATTTTACCGTCCTGAGGCAGTCTCTTTTCCGCAATATCAAGATTGGCCATGATCTTGATTCTGGAAAGGATAGCATTGGCAAAAGAATTCGGAACTTCCAGAAAATCCTGACACACCCCGTCAATCCGGAACCGGATTTTGGTCCGTTTGGCGATGGTTGACGGCTCAATGTGAATATCGGACGCATTCTTCCGGAAGGCGGTAATCAGCGTCTGATCGACCAGTTGCACGATTTTCCCGGATGCCTCGTTAATGGTGTCATCAGCTGTTTCCTGATCTTGATCCTCTTCTTCAAAAGAGATATCCGGCATTAAATCGAAATGATCATCAGCGGCCTTGCCCCCGGATTCAGCCTGATGACCTTTGCCCTGAGCAAAGAAATAATTGATGGTCTCAATAATATCTTCTTTTATACCAACGGAAAAAGTGAATCGATTGGTATTAAAAAGCGCTTTGGCATGATCAATTTTACTGAGATCCTTGGGGTCATCCGTCAACAATTCAATATGGTCAATCTCCCAGTGTATCGGAACCCATGCATCCTGAAGTAAAAACGGTTTTTTCAGATTACTGATCAACTCATAAGGCACTTGCATCTTGGGATCAAAAACCTTAAAAGGGCAGTTATAATAGGCTGAAAGCGATTTTCCGATATCGTCTTTCGATGTTTTAAA
>DAIEHU010000026.1 GCA_027353395.1 Desulfobacteraceae bacterium | reverse complement strand
AGACAGCAATGAAACTGAAAGAAGCCCTTGAGCGCAAAAATTTTGTGGTCACCTCCGAAGTCCAGGCCCCCCTGGGCCAGGATCCCCAGGAACTGATCGAAAGTCTGAAAACAGTCCGGGGCCGGGTGGACGGCGTATCCCTTTCGGAAAGCGAGTTTGAGGGGGTTGTGGGCGATACCATCAAAACCTGTGAAATTCTGAAAGAAAACCGTTTCGAGTCCATTTATCAGACCACCACCCGGGACAAAAACCGGCTTCAGCTTCAAAAAGACCTGATCGACGCGAGTGACGCGGGCATCGATAACCTGCTGGTATTCACCGAGGACTATCGCATCACCGGCGACAGCCTTCAGGAAATGATGTTTTTCCATGTGGATGCCGGAAAGCTACAGTCCGTGCTGGAGCATATCCAGAAGGGCCGGACTGTCGAAGGCCAGGATCTGCGGCGCAGCGCCGAGTTCCTCATCGGTTCAGGCGTGGAATCTTCCTGGGGGAAAAATGTCCCGGACCTGGAAATGAAGGAAATGGAGGAAATGACCCGCATCGGGACCGGCTATTTTCTCACCACTCCGATTTTCGATCTGGAGCGGTTTGAAAAATTCTTGAGCCGGGCCCAGACGTTTGGGGTGCCGGTGATCGCTGAGGTCATGATTCTCCGCACTGCCGGCATGGCGCGGTTTTTAAACCGGCATTTGAAATCCGGCCTGGTTCCCGAATGGATGATCCAGAAACTCACCAAGGCCGTGGACAAGGAAAAGGCCAGCATCGAACTGTTCGCGGACACCGTCAAGGGCCTGAAACATCTCTGCCAGGGTGTCCATATCATTACCATAGGGGGTGAAGAAAAGCTCAAACACTATCTCGACGCCGCTGAACTCAAATAATTCTCCATCTCATCTGAAACCGCGACCTGAACCGTTACCATCACCCATGCCCTTTGCCAGTCATTAGAGGGAGGCGATTGTGGAAAGTATTGTTCTTACGATCAACGGTCAAAAAGTCACCTGTCCTGCGGGCGTCAGTCTGCTGACCGCCGCGGACCAGCATGGCATTAAAATTCCCACCCTTTGTTATCATCCGGACCTGAAGCCCCATGGCGCATGCCGGATGTGTCTTGTGGAAGACGAGGCCACCGGCCGGCTCATGGCGTCATGCGTGACCCCGGCGGCGGCGATGTCGGTTCTCACCCATACCCCCCGGATTTTAAACCATCGCCGCAATATTGTCCGGCTCATGATGGCCGAACATCCGGAGTCCTGCATCGTCTGCAACAAGGGCAACCGGTGCGAGCTTCGAAAAATCGCAGCCAGTCTGGGAGTAGGCGAAAACGGCCTCTATCCCATGCCCAACCCCATTCCTTATGAACAGCTTAACCCGTTTATCATCCGGGATTTGAGCAAGTGCATTCTCTGCGGCAAGTGCATTCGAGCGGACCATGACCTGGTGGTCACAGGCGCGATTGATTACAACCACCGGGGATTCAAGTCCCGGCCCGCCACCCTGTATGAAAAACCCCTGGAGGATTCCATCTGCACGTTCTGCGGCACCTGCGTCTCCATCTGTCCCACCGGCGCGCTTTCAGCCAAGAATACGCGGTATGCGGGCACGCCCGAACGTGAAACGGATTCCATATGCGGTTTTTGCGGGGCTGGGTGCAGTCTGACGATAGGGGTGTCCGGCCGGACCGTGGTGGATGTCAATCCATCCCGGCGCAAAGTTTCCGTGAATGGCGCGACCCTGTGCATGCGCGGTCATTTCGCGGGTGATTTTCTAAATACACCGGACCGGCTCACCCGTCCCCTGGTCCGTAATCCCGGCCCATCCGCGCCCGAAACCCACGCGCCTGTGGAATGGGATGAGGCCATCAGTCTGGTGGCGACCCGGCTTTCGGAAGTGCGGCGGGCCCACGGGAGCAAAAGTCTTGCTTTTATCGGTTCATCCAAATGTTCCAACGAGGAAAACTACCTGTTCCAGAAAATCGGGAGAGAAATTATTGGGACGCCTCATGTGATGAGCGGCGGGTGGGAGTTCGGCCAGCGGCTGCTGGCGCGGATTGATGAAGAAACCCTTGGTGCCGGCCGGGTATCGCCGCTCTCGGATCTTGAAAATGCCGAGGTCATTGTCGTGGTGCAGGCGGACCCTGAAAATAGCGTGCCTGTGGCTGGATATCATGTCAAGCGGGCTGTCCAGAAAGGCTCACGCCTGATTGTGGTCGATGCGGTGAGGACCGATCTGGCCCGCCGGGCGGCCCTGTGGATAGCGCCCGGTCTTTCCGGAGCATCCGGCATTCTCAATGCCCTTGCCGGACAACTGGTGGCGGGCAAGCATTTTCATCAGGGATTTGTGGATCAGTTATGTGCCGGCTTTGATCAGTTTAAGGATTCATATGCGTGTCTTGGGCCAAATCAGGCGGACGGATTAAACGGCATGTCTTCCGCTTCCGTAAATGCTGCGGCAGATTTGATTTATGGCAAAAAAACCGCCTTTGTGATGCCTGCCAATCTTCTGGACTTTCCGGACGGGAGCCAGACCCTGAACGCCATATTGAACCTTTGTTTTTTGACGGGCGGCATGGGACCGAAAAATTCCGGCCTGCATGTCCTGGTTCCGGAAAACAATCTGGCGGGCGCCCTGGACATGGGAGCCGCGCCGGACATGCTTCCCGGCCGCATCAAGATTCATGATGCCGGGAAAAAAGGCATGGATTGGGAAGCATTGGTTGCGGCCATGGAAACCGGGCAAATTAAAGCCGCCTATATCATGGGGGAAAATTTGCTTCGGTCTTTGCCCCAGCGGGAGCGGGTGGCTGCGGCCTTACAGAAGCTTGAATTTTTGGTGGTTCAGGACATTGTCCGCAACCGCACCTCGGAAATGGCGCATGTGATTCTGCCTGGGGCTTCGGTTTATGAAAAGCACGGGTCATTCACCAACATGGAAGGCCGGATTCAAACGTTCGCCCCGGCGGTTCCACCCCCTGGGCAGGCGCGGCCGGACTGGGAAATTTTGGGTCTGATCGTGCGGGCAATGGGATATCCCGAGCAATATCAAAGTATTGAAAAAATACGGCAGGAAATCCGCCATACCGTGCCCATGTATCAAGGGCTGGGAAACCATTATCAGGAATGGGTGCGAAACGCGGAAGCGGGGAATCCGTTTGTGTGCGGCGGCGCACGGTTTTCCTTTCTCCCGGCATCCGACTTGGCGCAAATGCCGGTTGATCCTGCCTATCCCATACTAGCCCATATTTGTCCCGTGCGGTATCATTTGGGCGGCGGTACGCGCACCAGCCGCTCTGAGCGGATTTGCGCTTACGGCAAACAGGGAGAGATCGAGCTTGCGCCGGAAACCATCCGTTCCCTTGGCGGCGATGGCGCGGGAAGCGTTCGGGTGATTTCCCGGTTCGGGAGCATCGAGCGGGCCTATAAGGAAAACCGGAACTTGTCCGAAGGGCATGTCCTGATTCCCATGGCTGTGAACCGCAATGACGCCATCAATCTTGCGGGTTTGACGAAAAGCGATGACCTGAACGCCACTGGCTGGACCATCAGCCGGGTGCGCATTGAAAGAATCTAATCAGGGAGAGGAACGACATGGAACCGAATTCAAGCCCCAAACCCATTGACTGGAATCAGGTAAACGCCATCATCGAAGAACACCGTACCCGGAAGTGGAGCCTGATTCCCATGCTTCAGGCCGTGCAGGAAGCCATCGGATATATTCCTCCGGAAGCCATTGAACCCATTGCCGATGCCCTGAACATGGCGCCCGCGGAAGTTCAGGGGGTCGTTACTTTTTACGCCGGGTTTTCTCTTAAGCCCAAAGGCAAATGCGTGCTCAAGGTGTGCCGTGGCACTGCCTGTCATGTCAAGGGCAGCCGGAGCATTCTGCGGCACGTCAAAAATGAGCTGCAACTTGAAGAAGGGGAGACGAGCCCGGACTATCAGTTTTCTCTTGAAACCGTGGCCTGTCTGGGCGCATGTTTTCTGGCCCCCACCATGATGGTGAACCGGGATTATTATGGAAAACTGAACCCCGCCAAAGTTACCTCTGTGCTGGGTCAATACCGAAAAAACAGGGAGGATGATTGATTCCATGAAAAAGCTCTCATCCATCGGACAGCTCGAATGGCTTCGCAATCAGATTCTTGCGGATACGGATAGAGGTCAAACGCAGATCCATGTATGCATGACCGGATGCCGGGCCTATGGGGCGGCGCAGGTGCATGACGCCATCCTTGAAGAAGTTTCAAGACAGGGACTTGCCGGCGAGGTGGAAGTAAGGTCAACCGGCTGCCATGGGTTCTGCGCCAAAGCGCCGGTCATCGCCATTGAGCCCATCGGGGTGCAGTACCAGGAGGTAAATCCCGAAGACGCGGCTGAAATCGTTCATAAAACATTAAAAAGCAATCAGTTGATTGAACATTTGGCCTACCGGGATCCCAAAAGCCGCAAACCCATCTATTACCGGAACCAGATTCCTTTTTACATGAAACAGGAGCGCCGGGTGCTGGCCAATTGCGGACGGATTGACCCCACAAAAATCGAGCATTACATCGCCGCTGGCGGGTATAAAGCGTTAAGCAAGGCACTGTCCGGCATGACGCCGGAAGCGGTGATCGAAGAGGTGAAAGCCGCCAAGGTGCGGGGCAGGGGAGGGGCCGGTTTTCCCACGGGGCTGAAATGGGGATTCGCCCGCCAGTCGCCGAACAAACCCAAATACATCATCTGCAATGCGGACGAAGGCGATCCCGGCGCATTCATGGACCGGGCCATTCTGGAAGGCGATCCCCATGCGGTGATCGAGGGCATGCTTTTGGGCGCTTACGCCATGGGGGCGGAATACGGCATTATTTATGTTCGCGAGGAATACCCCATTGCCGTGGAGCATTTAAAGATCGCCATCGGGCAGACCGAAGCCATGGGACTGAGCGGTGAGAATATTCTGGGGGCCGGGTTTAATTTTCACTTATCCCTGAAAATGGGGGCCGGTGCGTTTGTCTGTGGCGAAGAAACCGCGCTCATGGCTTCCATCGAGGGCAAGCGGGGCATGCCGCGCCCACGCCCTCCGTTTCCGGCCCAAGCCGGTCTGGATGCCAAACCCACCAATATCAACAATGTGGAAACCCTGGCCAATATTCCGCTGATCATCAAAAACGGGTCCGGGTGGTATGCGGAGGTGGGGACGGAAAACAGCCGGGGTACGAAAATTTTTTCCCTGGCTGGCAAGGTCAACAACACCGGTCTGGTGGAAGTGCCCATTGGCGCCACCATCAAGGAGGTGGTATTTGAGATCGGCGGCGGCATTCCCAAAGGCCGGAAATTCAAGGCCGTGCAGATGGGCGGACCGGCGGGCGGTTGCGTACCGGCCCAGTTTATGAACCTGCCCATTGATTATGACACCATCCAGCGCATCGGGGCCATCATGGGGTCCGGCGGCATGGTGGTGATGGATGAAAACAACTGCATGGTGGAAATCGCCCGGTTTTTTCTCAGCTTCACCCAGTCCGAGTCCTGCGGCAAATGTGCGCCTTGCCGTCTGGGAACCACCCAGATGCTGGAAATCCTTACCCGCATCACCCAGGGCAGGGGAAAGCTTTCCGATATCGACACCATCAAGGCCATCGGCGAAACCATGGCCGAGGCATCTCTCTGCGGGCTGGGCCAGGCTTGTCCCAAACCGGCCCTTTCCACCTTGCGGTATTTTGAAAAAGAATATCTGGATCATATCAACGAACACCGGTGTGCAGGCGCGGTCTGCGATTCCATGGTGATATCGGCCTGCCAGCATGCCTGTCCCGCAGGCATTGACGTGCCCAATTACGTGGCGGCCATCGCAGCCGGGAATTACCGTCAGTCAGTGGATATCATCCGGGAACGGAATCCTTTTCCGGCGGTATGCGGCAGGATCTGCATTCACCCCTGTGAATTCAAATGCCGGCGCGGCGAGCTGGATGAGCCAGTGGCCATCCGCGCCCTGAAACGCTTTGCGTCTGACTGGTATTTCGAAAATATCGGGACGGAACATGCGCCCTTTCCCGTGACCCGGACGGAACGGGTGGCGGTGGTCGGGGCCGGACCCGCCGGGCTCACCTGCGCCTATTTTCTGGCCAAAATGGGATACGCGGCCACTGTGTTTGAGGCCCAGAAAGTGGCTGGGGGCATGCTGGGCATCACCGTTCCGGAGTTCCGGCTTCCCCGGTGGGTGATTGAGGAGGAAATCCGTTATATTGAAAATTCGGGCGTGAAAATTTGTTATAACTCCCCCATTGATGCAAACCATACCTTAAATGATCTAATGAAGGAAGGGTTTAACGCTGTTTTTATCGCATCCGGAGCCCAGGCCAGCAAACGGATCGGTATTCCCGGAGAAGACGAGGGTACGGAAGGCCTGTTTTACGGGTTGCGGTTTTTGAGCGATATCCGCACCGGCAGGGCCGTCCAGGTTACCGGCAAAACCATTATCATCGGCGGCGGCAATGTGGCGATGGACGTGGCCCGGACTGCTTTACGGGCCGGGTCTGAAAACGTTCAGATTTTTTGCCTGGAAAGCCGGGATGAGATGCCGGCCTGGGAAAAAGATATCGAAGAGGCGCTCGAAGAAGGGATCATTATCAATCCCTCCTGGTCTCCCACCCGGATTTTTCATGAAAACGGCAAAATAAAAGGCATCCAGTTCACCAAATGCATGTCGGTGTTTGACCGGCAGGGTAAATTCAATCCCTCGTGCGATATCAATGACACCCAGTATCTGGATACGGACAACATTATTGTTTCCATCGGCCAAGCCCCGGATATGTCGTTCCTGCCGGAGGACAGCCAGCTTGAACGGGCGTTGTGGGGCAGCCTGGTGGTGGATGAAAACACTCTGTCCACCAATGTGCCGGGTGTTTTCGCAGGCGGTGATTTCACCACGGGCCCGACATTTGTGATACGGGCCATTGCATCTGGAAGAAGGGCCGCGCTGGCCATAGATAAATTTTTGACTGGGGACAAGACCCGCATCCAGATACCGGATGAAAAATCCGAAATGGAGCAGGAAACCGGTCTTGCGCTGGAATCTGAATCCACGGAGGCGCAGCCCAGAGTGGTTGTTGAGATGGAAAAGCCCCAGGAACGCGTGAAGGATTTTCGTGAAGTGGAAAAGGGGTTTTCCGCGGAAGAGGCGCATTTTGAAGCACGGCGTTGTTTGAGATGTGATTTGGAAAAAAAGGAGAGCAGAATATGATCCGGTCCATTACCCAGATTAAACCCTTGGAAGAGATTGAGCGTCTGCTTGACGGCATGGGCAGGGTGTTTATTGTCGGCTGCGGCACCTGCGCCACCCTCACGCAAACCGGCGGCGCGCCTGAAGTGGAAGCCATGAAAAATCAACTGGCCGACAAAGGCAAGGTGATTACCGGCGCGACCGTTGTGCCCGTGGCCTGCGATCATTTAACCGGCGAGATTTTGAACGATATCAGCAATCCCGTGAAGCAGGCTGACGCGCTTCTGATCATGTCGTGCGCATATGGGGTGCAGACCATTGCGCAGCAGATGGGAAAAACCGTGATCCCGGCCCTTAACACACTATTTATCGGCAGGGAGACGGGGGCAGGCGAATTTAATGAGGCCTGCAAACAATGCGGCGCTTGCATTATTGGCGAGACCGGCGGCATTTGTCCGGTGACCGCCTGTCACAAGGGGCTGGTAAACGGCCCCTGCGGCGGCACCAACAACGGCAAATGTGAAATTGACTCCGACAAGGATTGCGCGTGGACCGCCATTTACAACCGGCTGAATCAGCTCGGACGCCTCGACGCCATGCGCCGGTATCAGAAGCCCAGGAATCATCTGGGGGAACCCAGTCCCGGAAAGTTCCGGATACCGGCGTAATCTTTGTCCATAAAACATGACCCTCAACCGTAGGTCGGATTTCTAATCCGACAATGATTCAGGAAAGGAAACACCCATGCCCTCCGCATTCAAAAAAGCCCTGGATTCCGGCAAGTTTATCGTGACCTGCGAGGCGGCCCCGTCCAAAGGCACGAACCTCGAAAATATGACCCACCACATTGAATTGTTGAAAGACAAGGTGGACGCCATGAACGTGACGGACCACCAGAGTTCGGTCATGCGCTATCCATCCCTGGGCGGCGCGATCCTGGTCAAGGAGTTGGGCGGCGAGCCTATCCTGCAGATGACCTGCCGGGACCGCAACCGTCTGGCCCTTCAGGCGGATCTGCTGTTCGCGTCCAGCCGGGGGGTCAACAACGTATTGTGCCTGACCGGGGATTCCGTCATGCTGGGCGACCACAAACAGGCCAAGCCCGTGTTTGACTTGGATTCCAGCCAGCTTGTGGCCGCGGTCCGCACCATGGAAAAGGGCCGGGACATGGCGGGCAACGAACTGGACGGCGGTGTGCGGTTTTGCGTGGGCGCGATTGTTACTCCGGAGGCCAATCCCCTTGAGCCTCAGCTTATCAAGTTCGAGAAAAAGCTCGAAGCGGGCGCGGAATTTATCCAGACCCAGGCCGTCTATGACATGGAAAATTTTAAAAAATTCATGACTTACGCCCGGCAGTTTCCGGTCAAGATTCTGGCCGGCATCATCCTGCTCACTTCCGCGCCCATGGCCCGGTTCATGAACAAAAATGTGGCCGGAGTCCGGGTGCCGGATGAACTCATTGACGAGATGGCATCCGCGCCAAAGGGCGGGGCCTTGAATAAGGGCATTGAAATCGCGGGCCGAATGATCCGGAAGATCAAGGATGAGAAAATCTGCGACGGGGTGCATATCATGGCCATCGGCAAGGAGGAAAAAGTGGTGGATATTATGCAGGCGGCGGGGCTGATTGAATAATTACGGATTGGGAATGATAAACGGTTCCATGTTCGAAAAACATGAAACATATCTCATAAAAAATTGGGGCTAAAGCTATTTTTTTGGCATACAAGCCGCTATCGAAAGCCGGGTCAACCCCCTCCATAGTACGGATGATCAGATTACCGGCGGCAAGGCTCTGGATCGCCACCGACCGCCGGGATTTGACGGCAAAGCAGGCCGCCGACGCGTATAAGCTCCGATGGGAAATCGAAAGCTTTTTTGCCTGGTGGAAGCGCCATTTGAAGGTCTATCATCTGATGGCCAGAAGCCGATACGGACTCATGGTCCAGATATGCGCCGGACTGATCACCTATCTGCTTTTGTCCATCTATTGTCAGAAAGTTCACAAAGAGCGGGTCAGCATAAAACGCGTTCGGGAACCGCGCATCCAAATCCAAAACGAGCTTTGCCAAAGCGGCTGCTCTCCGGATGACTATTTTTTCAGAGAATAAAACCACGCCAGGTTAAATGCAAAAACCTAACCGGACAACGCTGATTTTAAATAGCGTTGTCCGGGCAATAAATACGATTAAAAAATAAAATCCAGGCTCAGATAAAACAGCGAATCATCTTCATCGGTCTTTTCAGCCGGGCCATAGAGCCCTGCCATCAGAGATTCGGTATAGTTACGTTGAATGATCTGATATCCAGTGCGCATCTGAAGCATTTTTTCCACAAACGGCTGGACCCAGTAAACTTCCCATACATCCCCCCTGGTATTGAGTTTCTGGTAGGGATCCGTGGCCGAAATATTCAATCCCACCCAGTACTTTGAACCGGTAAAATATTCGACCCCGAGTTTGGGGTTACGAAGGGTATCGGACTCCAGATTATAGCGTAAACCCGCATAAACCGAATATCCTTCATGAGACTTCTGGTTGTCCGGGGAAAGCAGGTAAAGATAACGGGTATATCCTTGAAGTGCCGTTGGCAGTGTCGACGGATCAAACACCTGCCCGTTCACAATCACCCGGTCTTTGCTGGTATTTGTCGAGCTCCATGAAGCGGATGCGAAAAAATCAAACGGCAGGTCAAACAGCCGGTTGTTATCCATCTGGAGCGTCAGTTTATCCAGGCAGCCGAGCTGGTCAGGAAATGTGATGCTTTCTATGGGCAACTGATATTGGGCGATCATGTCCCGGATCAGATTATCGCCTGTGGGCCGGATGTTGTCCACGCGCAGCCACTGCAAGGAAAGCGAGGTGGCGTCCAGGAACGCCAGCTCCCCGTTTGCCTGAACAGCATAAAAATTGATATCGTCAAGTTTTAACGGGTCTTTTTGAAACGGATAAGCGTCTGTATCGTCTTGGCTTCGGGCGTAGATGAGATTGATGGATTTTGCGACCGGGTTTTCAAGATAAAAAGTCAAACCAACACCGTCGGATTCCGCGCTGAACGACAGATCCGGGTAGCTGGTTTGCACGGGCCGGTTATACCGGTAGGATGTTAGGTAGCCGTCGGAAGTGGGTAAGCGCCCGAATGTCAGATTCACATACTGGCCCAGCCATTCGGGCCGATAATCCGCATAGCCTCTTTTAATTTTGACCCCGGCATCCGAAGGCTTACCCGAATAGCTGAAGTCGCTGCTCATCACATCAGCAGGAGTGTTCCAGGCGCCCCAGAGTTTATACATGGACAGTGTCGCATGAAATTGGATTTCTTCGCTGGGCTGGCCTGAGAATTTCAGATCCAATTGATTGGTGAAGGCGTTATCATTTTCTTTTGTATCAAGCAGATTATTTTCTCTGTTCAGTCCATAATACGAGGTCTGAAGGTACACGCTGTTCCCAAGCTTATATTTTTCAATGACTCCGGCATCAGAGATGGTTTGTTTGTAAACCGAAGCGATATTGCTTTTTAAGTTGTCAATCTGCTCCTGCTGGTCTTTGATGGCGTTTTTGAGGCCATCCGCTTCCATCGCCCGGATATCCAGCTGGTTGTTCAGTTCTTCAATCTGGTTCTGGATCTGCTTGTTTTCTCCTTCGGAATATGCGGGAGAATTTTCCGCCGCGCCGGATGACGCTGCAAAAAAGAGCAGGCATAAAAAGAGAAAGGAATACATGCACCTGTTTTGAAAACTCATAGCTACCTCCGGATGAAAATAATGATTCATGCTGTTCTAATGCCAGACGCCGATCCCCTCGTTCCCGGAATCCCCGGCGTGTTCAATCAGATAACGAAGGGTTTGTTCTTTTTGACCGGGAAACTCCCATATGATTTTTTTAAATATGTCATGCCCATTTTTTTCAATCAGCATGCGCCACTGCTGTTCGGTTTTGTCGGAAGGCTTAAAATCATCCGGCTGGTGACATCGTCTGAAACAAACGGAATTTTCAAAATCATTTTCTTTGAACTTGAATGAATTCAATCGTGTTGTTTCCGGGTGATGGTTTTCAGCCCATGCGCCGGTTGTAAACAGAAGAATCAAACCTAAAAAAAGGACAAAATGGGCGGCTTTTTTTATAAATGTCACGGTTTTCCTCACGCGGGATTATGGCTTCCAGACACCGACCCCTTCGGCTTTGAAGTCGGGATTTCTGGCGTTCTCGTAAAGGTAGATGAGTATATAGTCTTTTTTTTGCGGATTTTCCCAAGAAATTTTTTCATATATGTCATGCCCATTTTTTTCAATCAGCAGCCGCCATTGTTTTTTGGTTTTATCCGACGGGGAAAAGTCGTTTCTGGAATGGCATTTTTTAAAGCACACGGACGAATCGTATTCCGCTTTCAGCATGGCCGAATATTGCTCGGGTGAAATGGGCGGCGGTATTTTTTGAATGGTTGATGGGGATAAAATTTCAAGGGCTTGGTCAGGCAAAGGCTTGAGATTCTGGTCTTGCGGAATGCTGGCGACTCGATCAGTTGGGGAATTGTGCTTCATCATCGCTTTGTCATCCAGCGGTTTCAAGGCGATGCTGGGGCGGGGGATAAAAATATAAATCAGCAGAATAATCAGGGTGAAAGTACTTGCGACAGCACGTTTATGGAAAAAATTCATACAAACGACGTCCGGAAAAATGTTTCGATCAATTTTGCTGATGGCAGACCTGAGCCCGTAGCGGCGCTCTCTTCGATTCCTCGCCATATCCGGCGCCATGGGCGGCGAATAAATCATAGCATTTTGAATTTTATCATGTATTTCATGAATTCATCACCGTGTCAACCTGAAAATTTTTTTATATGGATGGCGGCCAGGGAAGGATAAAACAGGCTCAGCAATTGGTTCTGATGCTATCTTGTTGATCTAGAAATTCCGTGTATTCGACTTCATAAATATAAAGAAGCACCATTGCCAGTCCGAAAAGAAGCGGCCCGTAAAGCAGCCCGGTCAGGCCGAATGCATGAATGCCGCCCAGTATGGCGAGGAATATCAGCAAGGTGCTCATCCCGGCGGATCCCTGCATAAAAAGGGGGCGGACCAAGCTGTCCAGGCCGCCTACCACTACCGCGCACCAGATGATCATGAACAGCGCATATCCCCACCGGCCGCTGATAAAAAGGAACCCTGCGGCCGGAATCCAGACCAGGGATGTCCCCACCATGGGGATGAGGGATGCGAAGGCCATGACCATTCCCCAGAATAGACCCGGAAGCCCTGCGATCCAGAAGGCGAATCCGCCGGCGGCGCCCTGCGCGATGGCGATAATAAGCGTGCCCAGCAGCGCGGATTTTGCTACCGCTTTCATTTTAAAAATAATTTTGTCTTCCTGGTAGGAGGAAAGCGGAACCAAGTGAAGAATGGCGTCCACAATTTCTTTCTGATCCCGGATAAAAAAGAAGAAACAAAAGAGCATTAGAAAAAATTTTCCGACGATGGCTGATATATTGCCTGCCAGATTACCGCCCTGATCGATCAGCAGTTTGCCGGCGAATGTGGTCGCCGATAGCATCATTTTATCCAGTTGAATGTTTTTCATGTTAATATCGGGAAATACTTTTTTGACATCCGGCATCACCCGGTTGATCCATTCGAGGATGTGAACGACTGCGGGATGCCGGATCAAGTCTTGTATTTTGACGGTTTCCACCCAAATGGAAATGGCATTGAAAGACTGGATCCCCTGTTGAATAACGGCCATCAGAATCATGACCAGCGGCAGCACCACCAACATCGTCAAGAACAGGCAGGAAACAACGGCCGCCATGTTTTTCTTCCCTCCAAATAGATGCTCCATGCGTTTGTGCAGGGGGCTGAAAATACTGGCCAGAATGGCGGCGATGAGGATGGGATGGATATAAGGCAAAATAACGTGGTAGCAACCGATCAGTACGACAACCAGCAGAATGATTAAGAAATAGTTCGGATGCGGCGTTTGACCTTTACTTTTGACTTCTTCTGGCGCAATGGCGATTTTCTTACCGGATTTTTTCATGTTTTCCCTTGTTCATAGTAATTGTGCGGGTTCTTAAACCTTGCTGCCTACCATCCAATTCCTTTCATTTTTACAGCAATATCTGATTTTCCAGCGACCGGGATTCTCCGGCGGACAGGGTGCGGATGGCGGGCTTTCCCCTGACCGGGCATTTGTTTTCGCATATCCCGCACCCAATGCATCGGGTCAGATCTATAAACGGGAGCTGGACCGGGATGGGCTGGCCGCCTGGCCGGGTGATGGCGTCGTTTTTAAAATAAATGGCCTTGGGGGAGGTCGGGCAGTGTTCCTCGCAGACTATGCAGGGTGCGTTGCCGTTCCAGGGCAGGCAGCGGCCCCGGTCAATATAGGCCGACCCGATGCGGACCGGGGTTTTGATTTTTTCTTGAACCGAAAGCTGCGCGATGGCCCCGGTGGGACAGACGCTCGTACATAGGGTGCAGGTATATTCGCAGTACCCCAAGGTCATGACAAGGGCGGGGGTCCAGAACCCGGTCATGCCGGCTGCTGACAAGGCCGGTTGAATGACGCCCGTGGGACAGACCTTCATGCACAGTCCGCAGCGCTGGCAACGGTCCAAAAATTCCGGTTCCGGAAGCGATCCGGGCGGACGGATCAGGGAAGAGGAAGGGTTCCGGTCTGATCGTCCGTCCAGTCTGCCCAGCAAGGGGAGCGAAACCCCTGCGACGATTCCGCTCATGAGTGCCCGGCGGCCCACATCAAACTTGCGCTTCCTTGCGGCAGGCAGTTTGAAGTGAAAGGCCAGGGCGTCTTCCGGGCATCTGGCGGTGCAATTAAAACACATCAGACATTCGTTCGTGTGCCATGTTTGGCCGGGTTCCGGAGATGCCGCACCTTGGCAGGCCTGTACGCATCGGCCGCAATGAGAGCATTTGTCCGGGTCTTTTTCCAGGCGAAGGGTTGTGAATCTTGAGCACAGTCCCAAAAGCGCGCCCAAGGGGCACAATGTCCGGCACCAGAACCGGGGGCGGATGCGGTTTAGAAACATAATGACCAGAAATAGAATGCCGATGACCCATCCGGTTTGCACCACCTTGTTTTCATAGCCGAATATCGGGGCGGCCACTGTCTCACCGATATAGCCAATATAATTCAGGAGCTTAACATCGCTCGCGGCAAGAAAGTCAAAGATGTCATGGAGCCCTACGCCTCCAGCCGGAAGGGCCGCCAGGCCGAGGCCGCGGAATAAAAACGAGATGGGGTCCAGCAGGCCCGCAAAATTGACGCCCACCGCTGCAGCCGATAAAATGGTGATGAGCAGAAAATACTTGATTCGGCGGCTGCCGACAGTTTGGTTTGCCTGCATCGTTTGTTTTTTTCCAAGCGTCGGCCGAATGGCTCCAACCATATGATGCAGGGTGCCGAAGGGACATATAAACCCGCAGAAGAAACGCCCGGAAAAAAATGTGGCGAGCAGTATTATGATGGCCCATCCGAATCCGGCCATCCAGTGGCGGGTGGAAATCACGGATGAAAGCCAGACCAGCGGATCCATGTGAAAAAACAAGGCCACCGGTTGGCTGATCCGGATATCCGGCGATGATGGCGTTTCGGATTCCCCGGTGTGTTGGGCTTCGGAAAACGACTGGGAATAGTCTATGTCAACATTCCGGGGGAGCTGGGCCAGAACCAGAAGAACGGCAAACAGACCGAGAAAAAACGCCTGGGTGAACCGGCGAATCCAGACGAGATGTCGAATCTTCACAGGCTCACCGATCGCCGGGTCAGCCGGTCAAGGTCGCTTGAACCAAGACCCCATTTGTTGCCCAACCGGATAAACCCGATATCCTCCGGCGTTTTGCCGAAAAGCTGAGCGGCACGGGTGTCGGCCGCCACTGGATCATTGCTTAAAATCAGTCGGTTGACGATTTTTACATCCGATGAGCTGCCACCGGACGGGCCATTGGCGATGAGAATCCGGGTTGCGTCGATCAAGGTGAGCTGGGGTTTGAAGAATTGCGCCAGATCCACGATGCTCTGATGAATGTCCTGATGCAGAGCGCTACGTCTGCCGCCCACACCGCCGATCCAGTTTTTCATGCCGAGCGTTAAAACGCTGAGTCCGTGCACCTTGGCTACCGGCAAGTTAATAATTTTATCCGCCTCCACAAACGGCGTAAATACAGGCCAGACATCCAGGCGATGACCATGCAGGTTCATCTTTTTCATCATGGAGGATCGGGGATAAACCAGGTCGGCCCCTGTTTTTTCGGCCACCCCGGCCGCTCCGGTCACGGCGAAACAGCGCCCGGCGTCGTTGATGGTGTTGTCTGCGATACGCACTTTTTTTGCGCCTGCTTCCTGACAGAGTTCGATGACCGCCACCATGACTTCTGGATTTGTGGTGACGGCCAGATCCGGGGCCTGGGCCCAGGAGATATTGGGTTTTAGAACCACCACATCCCCTTTATTGATAAACTTACTGATACCGCCGGCCGTGTCAAATACCCTTCGCGTCAGCGTTTTGATAGAATAATCAGGCTTCTCGCCGAGCCCCTCCACCATCCATCCGGCGATGGGCTGGCCTTTGGGTGCCTCGGCATTCGCGAGTATGGATGTCAGCGGCCCTAACAAACCATTGCCGATAGTGATTCCAGCAGAAATTCTGCCGATCCTTTTTAAGGATTCTCTTCGGGTGATAGGTTCATTATTCATGAGATGTCTCCCTATTAATATCTAACAACGTATCCGGTGGATTTCCGGCCTGGCCATCAATATAACATTTTTTACCGTACCAGTCGATCTGCCGGCAGATGCCCCGGATGATGCTGACCTCCCTGGCCCGCA
>DAIEHU010000269.1 GCA_027353395.1 Desulfobacteraceae bacterium | reverse complement strand
CGCGGCATATGCAAAAAAGGCGAAGGAAGAGAAACTTGATAAGATCGCGAAATTGTTCGAGGCTGCCTCAAAGGCCGAGGCTATCCACGCGAAAAAGCACACCGGGGTGCTGGAAAAGATGGGGCCGTCTCCATCCGGGTATTTACTGTCGACGCCAGCGGCCCGCATCATTTCGGATTTTCATCCCTTCGTGCACCGGTTCGCCAAAGGCCCGCAGCTTTCTGCGTTTCTGATGGGGATTAAGCAGGTTGTCCTGGATTACGGATCATTGCATGGCTGTTTTCTTGACTGTTGTAATGACGGGTTCAGACGGACGGGTGAGGCCATTTTGCCTGCCCTGGTCCTGTTTTCAGAAAAAATGATTCACGGAGGGCAAGGCGTATCGGGTGCATCTTCGCCTGGACATTTGGTGCCGCGCCCTGAAAAAGGGAGCGCCTGTAAACGGTTGCACCTGTTTTTGCGCTGGATGGTTCGTAAAGACGCCGTCGATCCCGGAGGATGGGATGATGTCCCTCGGTCTGCGCTGATCGTTCCGTTGGATACCCATATGTTCCGTATCGGCAAAGCACTTGGGCTGACGGACCGGAACCAGGCCGACGGTTTGGCGGCCCAGGACATATCCGAAGGCTTTAAACAATGGTCGCCGGATGATCCGGTGAAATACGATTTTGTCCTGACCCGGTTCGGCATCAGAGATGATTTAAAGGGGCATGATGCTTTGATTCGGCAGCTTTCAACATGATTTTTAAGATTTATTGAAAAAAAAAGAAATTTTAATTGACCGGGTGTTTTAAGTTTGTTAAAAAGCCAAATTAATTTAATTATGGGGATGTAGCTCAGCTGGGAGAGCGCGGCGTTCGCAATGCCGAGGTCAGGGGTTCGATCCCCCTCATCTCCACCATTTCTTAAATCTTGTCCTTAATCAATCATGCCTCATCGCGTTTTAGTCCCGCATCATATTTCCCCAGGTTTTGCGGGGTCATTCAGAATGGAATCATTTGCTGTCAATGCAAAAGGATGAACCCATGACAACACGCACCGCCGACGTCGAACGGTCCACCAAAGAGACAAAAATAAAAGCGGAATGGGTGCTGGACGGAAGCGGCACGCATGAAATCAGCACGGGCATTCCCTTTTTTGACCACATGCTGACCTTGTTTTCCGTCCACGGGTTTTTTGATCTGAAGCTGAAAGCCATCGGCGATATTGATGTGGATTATCATCACACCGTGGAAGATGTGGGTCTTGTGCTGGGGGAGGCTTTCGCGAAATCCCTGGGAGACAGAAAGGGCATTCAGCGATACGGTTATGCGGTGGTTCCCATGGATGACGCCCTGTCAACAGTCGCCATTGATCTGTCGAATCGCCCGTATCTGATGTATGGCATTCCGGAGCTGTTTATGCGCCAGCCAGCCGCTTATTCAAATTTGTTCAAGGAGTTTTTCCGGGCGTTTTCAAACAAGGCCGGCATGAATCTGCATATTCACGCGGCTTATGGCGAGAATGATCACCACATCATTGAATCCATATTCAAGGCGTTCGCGAGAGCGCTTGATCAGGCCGCTTCAAGAGATGCCCGCGTTCGTCAGGTACATTCGTCCAAAGGCTTGTTATGATTGTTATTCCAGCAATAGATATTAAAAACGGGAAATGTGTCCGGTTGCTGCAGGGCCGTATGGATGCCGAAACCGTATTTTCCGATGATCCGGCGGCCATGGGCGCCCGTTGGGCGGCTGAGGGCGCGCGGTTAATCCATGTCGTGGATCTTGACGGGGCGGTGGACAAACGCCCCGTGAATTTAAGGACCATCCGGGATATTATTGACCGCGTCCATGTGCCGATTCAGGTGGGCGGCGGTATCCGGGATATGGAAACCATACGGATGTATATGGATCAGGGCGTCTCCCGGGTGGTGATCGGCACGGAAGCCATTAAAAATCCCGATCTGGTGAAAAATGCCTGCCGTGAATTTCCGGATCGTATTGTTGTCGGTATTGACGCCAAAGGCGGAATGGTGGCCATCGAAGGCTGGACCCAGACCACTGGCGTGACAGCGGTGGATCTGGCCAGGCAGTTTGAAGGCTGCGGCGTGGCGGCCATCAATTTTACAGATATCGAACGTGACGGCATGCGTACCGGTCCCAATCTGAAGGAGACGGAAAAACTCGCCGCATCCATATCCATTCCGGTGGTGGCTTCCGGAGTGGTCTCCTCTATAGAGGACATCATCCATCTGGCGCCTCTTGAAGCTGCCGGCGTTGTCGGGGTGATCACCGGCCGTGCGTTATATGACGGCAGCCTGGATTTGAAGGCGGCGATCGCGATTCTCAGCCGGCATTGATGGGTTCCCATCCGGAATTTCAGTTGACATGCACACGTTTAATACTTACTTTTTAGCGTCAGTTGAAATGACTTATAAATAAAATAAATCGGGCAGTTATCGTATCCCCTGCCGGATATTCCGACTTACAGCCTTCCAATTGGAGGTCTCTTTTTGGCGATACATATTCCCGAAGAAAAGCTTCTGGAAATACTAAGCGCTGCCAATATCAGCGATATTATATCGGAACGGGTTGTATTAAAAAAAGCGGGCAAAGACCTTGTAGGTCTTTGTCCGTTTCATTCTGAAAAAACACCATCCTTCACCGTCAGTCCGGTAAAACAGTTTTTTCACTGTTTCGGGTGCGGGGCTGGAGGAAACGTGGTCACTTTTTTGATGAAACATGACGGCATCGGATTTTTGGATGCTGTTTCGTCTCTGGCGCGGCGTTATGGAATTGACCTGCCCACCGGTGACATGACGCCGTCCCAGAAAAACGCCATTTCCGAACGGCAGCGGTTATTTGACTTGAACAAGCGGGTCATGGCTTTTTTTATATCCCGGCTGGTCGACCGGGACCAAGGTGAAAAAGCAAGGATTTATCTGGAAAAACGGGGATTTAACCAGGAAATTATCAAACAGTTCGGTCTCGGATTCGCTCCGAATGAATGGGACGGGCTGGTGCGGTTTTTCCGGAAAATCAATGTGCCCCAGCTGCTTGCGGAAAAAACCGGGCTGATTATTCCCGGAAAAAACCAGGGATTTTATGACCGGTTCCGGAACCGGGTCATGTTCCCGATTTTTGATGTGACCCATCAGATCATCGGGTTTGGCGGGAGAGTGCTGGATGACGCAAAACCCAAGTATTTAAATTCGCCGGAAACCCTTATTTACAACAAAAGCCATTCATTATTCGGGGTTCAGGCGGCCCGGAGCAGGGCCAGGGAAACCGGATGTGTTTATATTGTGGAGGGCTATTTTGACTTGCTGGCGATGCATCAGCACGGCGTCACCAACACGGTGGCGAGTCTCGGCACGTCGCTGACGGCAGAACATGTCCGGTTGCTGCGGCGGGGGTTCGCCCAGAAAGCGTTTCTTTTGTTTGACTCGGATGAGGCTGGCATCAAGGCGGCTCAGCGGGGCGTATCGCTGTTTATGAATGAGGCCATGGACGCCGCGGTGATTGTCCTGCCCAAAGGATATGATCCGGATTCCTATATGTTTGCATTCGGGCGGGATGCTTTTGAAGCCTTGTCTGAAAAAGCAGCGGGCATGGGTGAATTTCTGATCGAGTCCGCGGTCGCCGCCAATGGGCTTTCAATGGAGGGCAAGGTCAGGATTGTTACCCAATTGACAGCCCCTCTGGCGGAAATCAACGATCATGTCGCCCGGTCCCTGTATATCAAATATCTCTCGGAACGTATCGGGGTGGATGAAACCGCCATCATTGAAAAGATTGAAACTGAGAGAAGACGCGCAGTCCATCCTCAGCCAGCCGGTCATTCCGCCCCTCAAAGCGGCTCAGGGCGTCCGGAATGTGGAGAAAATCCCATCGCTCCGCAGATGAACCGGTTTGAG